>JAPDQV010000026.1:0-34008 GCA_034505495.1 candidate division KSB1 bacterium
TGAACAAGCAATTCTTAAAACAAGTGGGAAATATTAAAAAACCTCCGTGTCCTCCGTGCCTCCGTGGCTGCAACAGGAAATAAATTCGGCCACAGAGGCACAGAGAGCACGGAGAGAATGAAAGATATTTTATTTTGAGCAAGCAATCCCTAAAAACAAGTGGAAAATATTAAAAAACCTCCGTGTCCTCCGTGCCTCCGTGGCTGCAACAGGAAATAAATTCGGCCACGGAGACACAGAGAGCACGGAGAAAATAACGCTCGAATGAGAATCAATCAGTTAGGAAAAAATACCTCCGTGTCCTCCGTGCCTCTGTGGCAATCAAATCAAACGATGCAGCTCAGAAGCGTTTGGTATAAACGTGGCAGTACGGCAGCGTCCCCTTACGAGCGTAATAGTCCTGATGATACGCTTCCGCTTCCCAAAAGTCGCCCAGCGGCTCGATGCGGGTAACGACGCGATACCCCTTTTGCTTTAAAATACCGACCAATTTTTCGGCGATTTTCTTTTCTTCCTCGGTCTGATAAAAGATCACCGAGCGATACTGCTCGCCGATATCGGGACCTTGGCGATCAAGCTGCGTCGGATCGTGAATCTCGAAAAAAAGCTTGGCCAGCGTCTCGTAATCGGTTTGGTCGGGATCATACGTGACTCGAACCGCCTCCACATGGCCGGTTGTGCCGCTGCAGACCTGCTGATAGGTCGGATTTTTCACATGACCGCCGGTATATCCCGAGACCGCGGCCGTCACCCCTTTTGCTTTTTCGAAATGGTATTCCACGCCCCAAAAACAGCCGCCGGCAAAAACAGCCGTCCGCAGCTTCCGGTTCTGATCAGTTTTTGTACCGAGAACAGGCGGCAACGGCTCTCCGCTTTTAATGAACTTGAGCGAGATCGAATTGACGCAATGGCGGACGTTCTTGGGCGTAAAGCCTTCGCCTTCGAATACGTGACCGAGATGAGCGCCGCAGTTGGCGCAAAGAATTTCGGTGCGACGACCATCGGCATCCGGTTTGCGCTCCACCGCACCGGCTATTTCATCATCAAAGCTCGGCCAACCGCAATGAGAGTCAAATTTATCATCGCTGCGATAAAGCGGCGCATTGCAGCGTTTGCAAAGATAAGTGCCTTTTTCTTTATTGTTCAGCAGCGAACCGCTGAAGGGCGGCTCGGTGCCTTTATAGAGAATAACACGCGCCTCCTCCGGCGTGAGGGGATTGTATTCCTGCTGAGCCATAAGGCCTCCATTTAACAAAAATGCAAAAAGTAGAATCCACATCATCTGCCTCGTGCTATTTTTGAAAATAAAATATAAACTGAGCTTCTGCTTCTCCTGTCAGATGGATCAGTGTAACAAACAGCCCGCAAGAGATGTTCCGTCTGTTTTTACTCGTCAAGTAAAAAAATCGTCAAGGAGCCCGCTGCAGCCGAATAGGAATTGCATTTCTCCCCAGCGGCGCGTAAATTTGCTGAAATTTTTGGAGAAAGCCTATGAGTAGTCGGTTGCGGATAGGGATCTTCTTCCTCCCTATAACGGTACTCTTTTCTCAAACACAGTTGACCGATTGTCTCCAAAACGGCTTGGCGACTCATCCGAGCATTGCGCTGATGCGCGAGCAAGTTCGTTTAAGCCGATTGGAACTCAAGGAAGCCGCGGCTGACCGCCTGCCCAGCCTGGATTTGAGCGCGTCCTACCGCAGGCAAAGCGACGTGCCGCATTTGTCATTTTCCTCTTTTTCACTGCCCGCAGGCCTGCCCATGCCCGCAGGAGGCGTCACGCTAGGTTCCTACGACACCTACGATCTAAGGTTGACCTTGAGCCGGCCGCTCTTCACTGGATTCCGCTTGAGCAGACGCCTCCAGGCAGCCGAATTGAACTCGCAAATCAAGGAACTGGAACTCCGCAAAGCGGAAAACGAACTGGCTCTGCAGATCATTACCGCCTATGCCCAAGCACTTAAAGCCGAAAAGGCCCTCAAGATCAGCCGCGCCGGCCGCGAGCACCTCGCGGAACACCATCGTTGGGTGGAGCAGTTATTGAGACAAGGGCTCGCCAAAAAGGAAGAGGAGCTGAAAAGTCGAGTCATGCTGTCCGAGGCCGACCTGAAAGTAGTGCAGGCTGACAACGGTCTAAGGCTGGCACGGACCGCGTTGGCGACCCTAACCGGCCTTTCGCTCGATGATTCGCTGGCGGCTTTGCCGAGCGGCGGCGACCTGCCGTCAAACCTTGATGACTGCCTGAACGAAGCTCTTTACAACCGACCGGAGATCAAGCAACTGCAGATAGCCCAAGGCGTGTGCGAGATAGGCGTCAAAATTGCCGTCGGCGCGTACTGGCCGTCGCTGGCAGCCTTTGCCTCCTACGGTTACGGCAAACCCGGCCTCGACTTTATCCGGCGGGAATGGATGGACTATTGGCTCCTCGGCGCAGCCCTGGAATGGAATCTCTGGCATGGGGGTAAAAAGAACGCCCAGGTTCAGGAAGCCGTCATTCACCGCCGAGAGATCGATGAGCAACTGCGATTACTCCGTCAAAAAATTACTCTGGAAGTCACTGAGGCGGTCTTGCGGCTCGAAGAGGCGCGTCGGTCGCTCGATTTGACGAGCACGCTTCTGCAGCAGGCCGAAGAAAGCCGCCGCGTAGCCGAAAGCGGGTATAGGCAGGGGCAGGTTCTCCATGTGGAAGTATTAGATGCTCTCTCGCAGTGGGAACGGGCGCAGCTTCGTCATGCCCAAGCTGAAATCGAAGAAGCGGCAGCGGCTTACCGGCTTCGATATACCTTGGGAAGACCCTTGATGGGCAATTAGACGTTATGCAGAGGACTCTATGCAAAAGCTACGGATAAGAAAAATAGAGATTGTTTTCTTTTTGTTGTTCGCACTTGCGTCATCATGTTCGCGGCCCAATGACGAAAAGGTAGTCGGTTCCGGAACGCTGGAAGCTCATCAAGTTTTGGTCAGCGCCCAGGAAGGCGGCCGGGTAGTTGCGTTGAATGTAAAAGAAGGCGAATCGGTTCGCAAGGGTCAGCTCATTGCCCGTCTCGATGCCGAAAAGCTGCTTCTGCAGAGGCGTCAAACCGAAGCCGCGCTGCGGGAACTGCAGCTGAACCTGGCAACCGCCGAACGCGGCGTGCGCCTGGCAACGGACAACCTTGAGCTGGTCAAGAAAAAGCACGACCGTATTACTGCGCTTTTAGCGGAAAACGGCGCCACCCAGCAGCAGTTCGATGAAGCAGACGCAGCTCTCAAAGCGGCGCAAATCCAGGCGGAAAATGCCCGCACTGCTCTGCAGTCCCTGAAGGCCAAGGCGGAGCAGCTGCAGGCGCAGATCGATCTCTTGGACAGCCGCATCCGAGACACAGAGCTGACATCGCCCATCGACGGCGTCGTCCTACAGGTCTACGCCGAGGAGGGCGAACTGCTGAGGCCGCTGGGGCCGGTTGCGGAAATAGCCGATCTCAGCCGCCTGTGGGTCAAAATCTACGTCAAAGAAGCCGATCTTTATCGGATATCCCTTGGCGCTCAGGCAAAGATTCACATTAGTTCCTTGAACCAGCCGGTAATCGGCCGTGTCGCCTGGATTTCCGAACGGGCGGAATTTACCCCCAAAACCGTGCAGACCAAAGAGGCGCGGGCAGATTTAACCTACGCCGTTAAGGTAGAGATGGAAAATCCCAATGGGCGTCTTAAGATCGGAATGCCGGTTGACGTCACGATCGAATAACCGCTAAGCGATTCCATGAACAGAGAAAGTGGTTCGGCTGCTGAAATAGAGGTCCGCGGCCTGGAAAAACGCTTCGGCGAAACGCAGGCCTTAAACGACTTGAGCTTCAGCGTCTCCAAGGGTACCCTCTACGGCCTCATCGGTCCGGATGGAGCAGGCAAGACCACAACACTGCGCATCCTCTGCGGCCTGCTGCAGCCGGATTCCGGCGAGTGCCGAGTGGCCGGTTACGATGCCGTCAGGGAGACGCGGCAGGTGCGCCGCCTGCTCGGCTATATGCCGCAACGTTTTTCGCTCTATCCCGACCTGACGGTAGCGGAAAACCTTCGCTTCTTTGCCGATCTGTTCGGAGTACCGCGCCAAGAGCGTTTGGAACAAACGGAAAAACTGCTGCAATTCAGTCGGCTCTCCCCCTTTGTCAAACGCAAAGCGGCCGCTCTTTCCGGCGGCATGAAGCAAAAGCTGGCGCTGGCCTGCACGCTCATCCATCGGCCGCAGGTGCTTTTGCTCGATGAGCCCACTACGGGAGTTGACCCGGTGTCGCGCCGCGAATTTTGGGACATCCTGCACACCCTCCGCGACGAAGGCGTAACGCTCCTCATCACAACGCCCTACATGGATGAGGCGGCGCGCTGCGACCGGATCGGCATCGTACATAACGGCAGACTTTTGGTGGAAGAGGCTCCGAATGAAATCCCTAAAATGGCGCTCCGACATCTGTATGAGGTGATTGCGGAGCCCGCCTTTGCAGCTGCACAAGCCCTTAGCCGCTTTGGATCGTTCTTTTCCGTGCAGATGTTCGGAGACCGTCTCCACATCGCAGACGATGCCCCCTTTATGGAGGTAGAGGAACGCGTCCGCAATACCCTAGCAAAAAGCAACCTGCAGCTGCGCGCAATTCGGGAAATCCCGCCGAGCATCGAGGACGTTTTTGTCGAAAGGCTCAAATGATTTATGGCTGAAGAGCATTCGATAGTGGTTGAACAGCTTTGCCGCCGCTTCGGCGATTTCACGGCGGTCGATCACATCTCCTTCAGCGTAAAACGCGGCGAAATTTTCGGCTTCCTCGGTGCCAACGGCGCCGGCAAAACCACCACGATCCGCATGCTTTGCGGTTTGCTTCTGCCCACCTCCGGACGCGCCGCCGTAGCAGGCAAAGATATTTATACCGAGAGCGATGCCGTCAAACAGATAATCGGTTATATGTCGCAAAAGTTTTCGCTTTATGAGGACCTGACCGTTGCCGAGAATTTAGAGTTCTATGCCGGAATTTACGGATTGCGCGGAACGGCCTTTCGCCGCGAACGACAGCGGGTGATCGAAATGATGGGGCTGAGCGGCTTTATCGACAAACTCACGGGCGATCTGCCCGCAGGCTGGAAGCAGCGGCTGGCTCTCAGCTGCGCGATTATGCATCATCCGCAGGTTTTGTTTCTCGACGAGCCGACCAGCGGCGTCGATCCCATCGCCAGGCGACAATTCTGGGACTTGATCTATAGCCTGGCGGCCGACGGCGTAACGATCTTTGTCACCACCCATTATATGGACGAGGCGGAATACTGCAACCGTTTGTCGATTATGCATGCCGGAAAAATCATTGCCCTCGGTTCACCGAATGAGCTGAAACGACGCTATCGCAAGTCGACGGTGGAGCAGGTATTCATCAGTCTGGTCAAAGCTGGAGAAACGGCGGCATGAAACAGCGGATCATCGCACTGATGCGTAAAGAGTTCATTCACATCATCCGCGATCTGCGCAGCCTGGCGATCATTTTTTTAATGCCGACGCTGATGGTGATCATCTACGGCTATGCTGTTACTTTCGACGTCAAAGAAATCCGTTTGGCGATTCTGGATGAAAGCCGCTCGCCCGAATCGCGCCGGCTGTGCGAAAGCCTCACCGCTTCACGCTATTTTTTACCCGTGGCGCGGCTGCAGAGTCGTGAGGAGATCGAGCCGCTTTTTCTCGAGCGCCGAGCGCGGGCCGTTCTGATTATCCCCCGCTCTTTTGCGCAGGACCTTGCCGAAGGCAGCGCCGAAGTGCAGGCCGTCATCGACGCGGCGGACGCTTCCACTGCCGTAGTGGCGGTAAACTATCTGCGCAGCGGCCTGCTGCAGCATTCTTTGACTCTCAACGAAACGACGTTTCGACCGCCGGTGCGCATCGAGCCGCGGGTATGGTACAATCCCGATCTAAAAAGCACCTTTTTTATCGTTCCCGGTTTAATTGCCGTCATCATGATGATGATTTGCGCGCTGTTGACCTCGGTGACGATTGCGCGGGAACGCGAAACCGGCACTATGGAGCAGATCTTTGTCTCCCCAGTACACCCCTGGGAGATCATTATCGGCAAAATGTCGCCCTACGTGATTCTTGCTTTGCTCGACGGTCTGGGCATACTATTGTTTGCGCGACTGGTCTTTCGTGTGCCGTTTCGCGGCAGCTCGCTGCTGTTTTTGGCGCTGTCGATTATTTTCATCGTGGCCTCGCTCAGCATCGGCCTGATGATTTCGACGCGCGCCAAAACGCAACAGGCGGCCATGATGATCGCCCTGCTGTCGACGCTGCTGCCCTCGCTGCTGCTGTCGGGATTTCTCTACCCCATCGCCTCATTACCAAAGTTGCTGCGGCTGATCTCGGTCGTGGTTCCGGCAAAATATTTCCTCCTCATTGATCGCGGCATTATTCTCAAAGGCGCAGGTTTGAGTCAACTGCTGGAACCGACACTTTTTCTGACCTTATTCAGCTTTGTTCTGATGGGAATCAGCATCAAAACCTTTAAAATGCATTTCTAAGGCGACGGCATGCAGAGAATTCGTTTTATCATCAAAAAGGAATTTCTGCAGATTCGCCGCGATCCGGCGATGCGGGTGATACTGATCGCTCTGCCGATCATCCAGCTTCTGTTGCTGGGTTATGTTGTCTCTTCTGAGGTCAAAAACATTTCTACGGCCATCTGCGATCTGGATCGTTCTCCGCTCAGCCGCAGTCTTGTACAAAAAATCATACACTCGAATTACTTTGACGTCAAGGCCTTCGTCGACAGTCCGACTCAATTGCAGGCGCTCTTGGATGCCGGGCGAGTATCCATGGCCGTTATTTTCCCGCAAAATTTCGCCCGTCAAACCGTGAGAGGTGAACAGACGACTCTCCAGGTGATTATGGACGGCCAGGAGGTCAACACGGCCCAAATAGCTTTGGGTTATCTCAACGGCGTACTGGAGGATTTTCTTCAGCAACAAATGGAGACCCTGCAGCAGTCCGTCTCTTCGCCGGTACGCTTTGTTCGCCCCAACATCCGCCTCTGGTACAACCCGAACGCCAAGAACAGCGACTATATGATTCCCGGTCTCGTCGTGTTTTTGCTGACGATCGTCACGGCATTGCTCAGCTCCATGGGGTTGGTACGCGAGCGCGAGATCGGCACCATGGAACAGCTCTTGGTGGCGCCGATTAAAAAACACGAGTTGATTATCGGCAAGATCGTGCCGTTCGCAGTTATCGGCATCTTTGAACTGGCGCTGGGGCTCTCGTTCGCCAAGCTTTGGTACAACATTCCGATTGTCGGCAATTTGCTGATCCTGCTCCTTTTTGCGGTAATCTATCTGTTCACGACGCTGGGTCTCGGCCTGTTCGTCTCGGCAACCGCTCACACGCAGCAGCAGGCGATGTTCCTCTCCTGGTTCATCATGATTTTCGTATTCTTAATGTCCGGCCTCAACTTTCCCATCGACAACATGCCGCGAGCCGCGCAGCTGTTGACCTATCTGAATCCGATGCGCTATTTCGTCATCGTCATTCGCGAGCTGCTCATCAAGGGCTCGGGATTAAAATATCTCTATCCGCAGGGTCTGGCATTAGCGGCGTTCGGGGAGGTTATTTTCAGCATCGCCGTTTGGCGGTTCCAAAACAGGATCAAATAAAAAGTTCGCTTAGGAAAAAGGATATTTGAAATAAATCCGAGGCATAAGAGCAATTGGCAGCAATCAATAAGGCAAATAGTCTGCTACCCGTTTAGTTATGGAGCAACAGGATGGAAAAAAGCGAGTATGATAATATTTTCCAAAAAGAAGACAACTATTGGTGGTACAAAGCATTACATGAGCTCGTTCTTTACTTTGTCAAGGCCTATTCTCGCTCTTCAGTCAGGATTCTGGATGCCGGCTGTGGAACCGGCAGATTGATGCAGCTTATGTCAGACTATGGTACCGTCGAAGGGATGGACATTTCCGATGAAGCGGTCCGTCTGGCACGCAGCAGGGGCTTGCCGAATGTCCAACAGAAGGATCTGCATGAATGGGACCCCAGCCCGGAATCCTTTGACATAATTACCAGCATGGATGTACTATACACTTTGGAAGATGATGAGCTCGTTCTCAATAAATTTTATATCGCGTTGAAAAAAAGGGGGCTATTATTATTGAACGTGGCGGCTTTTAACTTTCTTAGGCGAGCGCATGATAACATCGTTCATACAAAACGACGCTATACTGCCAAATCCATTCGATCGAAATTGGAAAAGAGCGGCTTTGCAGTACAAAGGGTGACCTACCGGCTTCCATTTCTATTTTTGGCATTATGTCTGATCAAAGCGTACGAAACGCTGTTTAAACCTAAAAACATCTCATCCGATCTAAAACCTCTATCGCCGTGGATCAACCGGATTCTGCTGGGCGTAAATCGTCTGGAAAATACTTTGATCAAGAAAGGGTTCAACCTGCCGATCGGTAGTTCCATTTTTGTTATTGCTCAAAAAAAATAATTCAAAATCGGGTGTTTTACCTGCTGAAAGTGCGGTTCTTTAAAGCACTGCCTGCCACTCTTTTAATCTCCATCGCCATGCGCAAAGGATAACCGCGTGTCCTTCTGCAACAGTCAGCAATTTGTAGTTCGCTCCAACCCAATTGCCTCTTTTCCGCATAAAAGCGGAAAAAGCTCTCTGCTTCTGTTGCGGAAAGACGATCAAGACAAAGCTTGCGGGAAAGCCGCAGCGTGGCCCGCAGCCGCAAAAGAGAATCGGGGTCGAGCGAAGATTCGACGATACCGATGAACAAGAAAGCATTACTCAAAGCAAAGTAACGACAGAGTTCGTTTTTAGCTAAAGAGAGCGAGTTGATATTATCCAGAATTAAAACGACTTTATTCGGAGAGTCTGCAGCAGCCCGGACGAGCAGTCTTCTAATTGATTTATAGGGAAGCGAGACCTCATTGACTCCGTTTATAATCTGCTTGTAAAGTCTTCGGCACATTTTTTCCGGAGCCAAGCCAAAGTCGGCAAACCAAAAGGCGTATCGACTGCAATACAGTTCCGCCGCGCGCCTGACCAAAGCTGTGCGCCCCATCCCGAACTTGCCCTGAATCAGGATATTTTGACCCTCTTCCAAACAACGACCGATAAAATCGAGTTCTTTTTTCCTGCCGACAAAATGCACGGCTTACCTGTTCTTTAATTTTTCGATCTGCTTCAAGTCGAAGAGAAGACGATCGATGAATGGGTCCAACTCTTTATACAACAACGGGTTCACAGGCCCGTATCGATTCAATTGAGCCGCCTTTTCTTCATATAATAAGGCCCAAAAGCTTCCCAAAAAAGCCTCGATCAAACAACTCTGCTTAGTTATTTTAACCGGCAATTCAAATTTATCCTGCATTTCGCGGATCGTCTTTAACACTTCCTCGAGTCTTTCCAGGATGACCTGCCGCTTTTGCGGCTCGATATCGTCTTCATACCGAAACATAATAGATTGCGGCCGGCCTCCCTGGAGAAGCCTCTTCAAGAGCAGAATTTCTTCCTCCAGCATGCGCAGGGTCACTGTCAACGATGTCTTTTGTGCTTCATTGAACAAAGCAGAATCGGCAAGGCTCATGACGGCTGATTCCAATATTCGCGAATTGCCTGCACTTTTTGCAAAATTGCTTCGACCGCTTCGATCTGCTGCTCCTGCTCGCGAAGCGTTTCCCGAAGGTAGAATTCATCCTTTGTCTTCAACTCAATATGTTTCTTGATCAAGTGGGAAATTTCCTGCGCCGTTCGCTCGAGGATCTGCTCGAACTCATAAAGGAACCGACGGTTGTTTTCACTCAGGCCGTAGAAAAGGTCGGACCGGAACCGTCCCCACTGTTGATCCAATTTGCGCAGCAATACTTTTTTCATCTTTTTTTTGACGATCGACTCGAACATGGGACGCGGCAGAATCATCAGATAGGCATTGATGAACGGCTCCAGCGAACCTTCCACTTCCCAGGTTTGATAATAAAAGCGGCTGACGTATTGCCAGGCATCCTGCCGCATTTGGATGATGCGGGAAATCTGGAATAGCTCTGCCGAATAATTATAGATGTCGTTAATGATTTGGCTGACTTCTTGGTTTAGGTAGGCGATCTCTTCATTGAATTTTTCTTTTATCGTTTTTTCGATCCTTACACGATAGGGTTCGAATTCATCGATGACCGCCTCAATCAGTAACGATTTGATTTCAGAAAAAAGCCGCCTTCGAGGCACCGTTCGGTTCGATATTAGAATGCTTTCGATCTTTTGTTGGAGTTTCGGTGCGGAAGCGCGAATAAAAGCGTGCGTCTGCTCGTCATAATCATTCAAAAGCCTTTGCTTGATTTCTTCCAAAAGGTAACTCAGCCGCACAGAGTTCTTTTTGATTCGCTCCATGTATTGAGAAAATTTAGTCAAGGTCGCGTTCAGTTCTTCCAGAGACACGGTGCGCGCTTTTTGATCGATAGCCAGCAGATTTTTCCATTCATCGCAAACGCGTAGTATTCGGTCTGCATTGGCAAGGATAATATAACGGCCGCGATTCTGCAAAAGCAATTCGTTGACCTTGCGCTCAAAAGCCTCCAGACCGCTCTGCTTCAGCTTTTCCGGGTCGTTCATCTGCTTCGCCTGCAGGCCGCACAAAGCAGAGAGCGGCGAGATCTCGATATCATCCTTTCCCAAGAGTCGGCACAGCACAGCTTGATTAAACGCCACGACTTTTTTCAACCCCTCAGGGTCCAGGTAATCGCTTTTGCTAAGCACAAAAATGATTTGCGGCACAACCGGAATGACCATCTTGAGAAAATCCTGCTCCAGCTCAGTCAGCGGCGGATCGGCGGAAAAAACAAAAACGGCCGCATCAGCGTGGAGAAGGTATTCAACCGTCAGTCGCGTGTTATGAGCATGCACAGAGCCGATGCCGGGAGTATCGACAATGACAACCCCATTTTTAAGAATATCCGCCGGAATACCCACCGCCACCTTTGCCACTCCCTTGACGTTATTCGGATTATCGCTTTCAGTAATGTATTCGGCCAAGTCCTCGATTTCGACTTTTTGCGAACCGCCGTTTAGAAACTCAACATGGGCTTCAAGCGAGCTGCTGTAGCGGATTTCCGTAATCACAGCGGTGACGGGTATTACGTCAGCGGGTAGTACGGCGCGACCGAACAGCGCATTGATCAGCGTCGTTTTGCCGCGCTTGAATTGACCCAAAACGACCAGCTGCAATCGTTCTTCGGCTATGTTTTGCAAGATTTCGTTAAATGTCTGCGCAAAAGTCTCGCCGGGAATGAGGTTGCGCAAGGAAGCGGCTGCCTCGGCAAGCGCCTGTTTCTGCTCTTGAAATTGGGCAATTCGCTCTGTATTCATCTTGGATTTACCTCATATACAAAAAAAAACTCCTGATTCTTATCGAACATAAAAATCAGGAGTCATCAGCATAATGCGATTAAGGTGAACTCCATCACCTGAAATAAATATAACATCTCGAAAATTTTTAATAAAGCACTTTTTTCGAGCGGGCTCGAGAGATCGTTCGCTTTTTATTGATCCTCTAAATTTTTTTCCTTTATAATGATATAAATGCTCCTTAGCTTTAGGAATACCATCTAAGGGAGCCTATGAGCATTTTCGAAATCATCATGCTTCTCTGCTTCGGCTTGGCCTGGCCGTTTTCGATCTATAAAACGTATACCGCCCGCCGGAATGAGGGCAAGAGCGTCATCTTTTTGTATGCGGTTCTCGTCGGTTACGCCAGCGGCGTAATCCACAAGCTGCTTTACAGCCTCGATGCCGTCATTGCCCTCTATTCTCTCAACGGTTTCATGGTGTTAATCGACATTCTTCTCTATCACCGCAACGAACGGCTGCAGAAAAACAGCCGATAACCCTATTCGCGTTGCCGTCTGGCGGATAACTCGGCTTCGATCTCTTCCAGCTTGGACTGCGTCAATGGATACGCAAACATAAAGGCGGCTCCAAGAACAGCGGCCAGCGCCGGAAAGAGGCTCATTACGGCGCGAATGCCGACTAAAGAGGTAACCGTTTGAGCAACGTTGGGTACAAATCCGAACGCCTGCAGAATCCAACCCAATAGAGCTCCGCCGAGAGCTAAACCCAGTTTGAGCGCAAAGAGCGAAGCTGCCATGATGAGTCCCGTTGCCCTGCGGCCGAATTTCCACTCGCCGTAATCGGCCGTATCCGTGTAAATGGACCATTGCAGCACAGCCATTGGTCCCATGCACAGCGAAGCGAGCAGCTGAAAGAGAAACATCAGCTCGACCTGCTCCGGCTTGAAAAAGAAAAAGCTGCCGACAAAGACGGCGGTGAGCAGCATCAAGACGGTGTAGGCGCGGCCTTTTTGCAGGACAGAGGTAATCGGTTTGGCCAGCATGGCGCCGATAATGGTAAAAACGGTGCCGAACATCATGAAGGCAGAGGTCATCGAATAAGAGATTTCTCGGCCGAAGAGGATCAGATTATCCTTGCCGACAAAATATTTGAAATAATACATGATGGCGCCGTTGCGCATGGCGTTTAAAGTGAGCTGCATGACGGTTGCACCGGCAATCAGCAGCCAAGGCTTGTTTCGAATTAGATCGCGCAAATCCTGTTTCAAAGCCGATTTTTGTTCTTTCGGCGGAGAGACGCGCTCTTTGGTGGTCAAGAAGGTGATGAGAAAGAGGATCACCGCCAACGCTGAAACGCCGGTCATGACCACGCGATAGCCGAGCGCCTCGTTGTCGGCGTAATATTTCGCCACGATACTCGGCACCGTAGCCTGCACCACGAGCCCGCCGATAAAGGCGCCGACAAACCGATAAGAAGAAATGGCTGTACGTTCCGAAGCGCTGGGCGTCAGAACCCCCATCAAGGCCGAATAAGGCACGTTGATGGCGGTGTAGATCATCATCATCAGCGTATAAGTCGTGTAGGCATAAACGATTTTGCCGGTCATGCTCCAATTCGGCGTCGCAAAGGTCAGCACGCCGACGACGCCGAACGGTACGGCGAACCAGAGCAAATAGGGTCTGAATTTCCCCCAACGGGTGTTGGTTCGATCGGCAATGGCGCCCATCATCGGATCGTTGACGGCGTCCCAAATGCGCGTGATCAACATCATCGTACCGACCACGCCGGCCGATATTCCGACAATATCGGTATAGAAATACATCAGGAACAGCATAAAGCTTTGAAAGAAGAAATTCGACGCCACGTCCCCCATGGCGTAACCGATTCTCTCCTTGATCGACACCTGTCCTTCGCGCTTCACAATCTGCCTCCCTATCAATTCTTGTTCGTTTCTGTTTACTTACGAATGAGTCACAGAAAGGTTCTCAGCACGGCAGCTATGTCGGTGTTGTCGATGTATGTTCCACGCATCGGATCCCGGCCGCGCACGACTTTTGCAAACTTTTCCGCGCCTTTGCCTTTGGCATAAAGGGGAACCAATTGGTTGCTGTGGTTGTCGAGGTGCCATTGCATATCCGGCAAAACATTGCGCCCGCGATTGACGATCGGCGGATAGAACGCTTTTCTGCGGCCGTTCTCCTCGAGGTTTCCGGCGTTAGGGCCCCACAAGTAACCGGTCTCATGATCGGCGGTTACGATTACCAACGTTTCGTCCCAGCTGCTGCGACTCTCCACCCATTCCACCACCGTCCTGACGGTGTTTTCGAAATCCGTCATTTCTTCGATGAGGCGCGCCGAATGATTGGCATGGCAGGCCCAATCGATGGCCCCAGCTTCGATCATCACATAAAAGCCCTTGGGATTTTTTTCCAACACAGCTAAAGCGGCAGAAGAAAGCTCGGCCAAAGAGGGCATGTTATCCGTCAACGGCGGCTCAAAGGGTACGCGCTGATTCTCACCGCCGCGCCGACTAAACTGCAGCGTAGAAGCAACCGGTGCCACTCCGAACAGTCGCTTAGGCGGCGCCGCAAGCACCTGTTGAAAGCCTTCGCGGCTGTCGACAAAGGTCCAAGGATCCGGCACACCGTCGCCGTCGGCGTCGGCTCCGACTCCGTCTTTGGTCACGCGCTGCCAGACCTTTTCATCGACATACTCGAACTTGGGTACCGCGCGCGGCTCGCCGTCGAAATTGAAAAACGGGTGTCCGCCGCCGACTACAACCTCGGCCGCGCTCTGCAGCAGCATCTGCTCGGCAATCACATGGTAGTTACCTCGACTGGTGTCGTGGGCAATAAAGCCGGCAGGGGTTGCGTGGCTGAACGGCACGCTGGTCACCACACCGGTGGATTTACCGGCCTTTTCCGCCTGCTCGAACAGATTCGGCAGCGGCCGGCCTAGGGTATCTACGCCAATGGCGCCGTTGCGCGTCTTGACCCCGCATGCCATGGCCGTCGCTGCAGCCGCCGAATCCGTCGGTTTGAGTTTGAGATATTCGAAATCCGTTGCGGCCTTTTGCGGATCATAGCCGTGACCAGAAGCGGAAAAGGTTGCCACCGCAGCTTTGATCGGAAACTTTTGCGCAATCAGGGATCCCTCTTGACCATAGATCCAGCAGCTCGCCGCCTCCATTTGATTAAAGCCCATACCGTCGCCGATGATGAGGATAACGTTTTTAGGTGCTTTGGCAGCCGAGCATCCGGCGAAGAGAGCAAAACAGAAAACAGCTAAAAAAATTTTCCTCATAATTTATGTCCTTCCTATTAATGTGACATTTTTTTCGACAGCCTTGCCGTACTGCCCTGCCTATGCTTATCCGGTTTTTCGCCACAAAGGGATTTTAGGCTTTTTTGACAATACGAGAACAATAAAGACAGCTGCAGCACAGACGGCCCCGCACCAAAAAGGCATGCGTATTCCGCCGGCTGAATAGGACAATCCGGCCAGGACAGGCCCCAGCGTCTGGCCGATGCGCAGCACCGTTCCATAAAGCGACATAAAGGCCGCGCGGTACTCAAACGGTGCCGCTGCAGTCAACAGCGTCTGCAGGGACGGCAGGCCCAAACCCTGGGCAATTCCGTATACGACAATCGGGAGAATGATCCATTTGAAACTGGGCAAAAAAGGGATGATGAACAAGGCTGCAGCGTAAAAAAGAAAAGAGAATGTGAGCAACTTTTTTTCGGTGAAACGAGCAGCCAGCCTGCCGGTCTGTGAAGAGGTAATCGCATTCGAGATCGACATCCCGGAAAAAAGCAGACCAATCTTGAACGGCTCAGCCTGAAACCTTTGGGATAAAAGAATCGGCAGAAACGTCAAATAAGGGCCGTATAAAAGAATAAAAACAAACAGTGCGCAGAAAAAGTAAAAAAGCGCCTGCCTGTTTGCTATTCCTTTGACGGCACCATGAAGATAAGCCGAAAAATTGTCCGAGGATACTTGCTTTGGGCTTTCGAGGCGGAAAGCTGCCGCGAGGGCTATCGGCAGAGCGAGCAGCGGCAGCAGCAAAGGCAGCCGCCAGGCAAAACTGCTGAGTAAGCCTCCGAGAAAAGGATAGGCGGCTGTAGCGATGCTCAGCACGCTTGCGTTATAGCCCATGGCGGCGATGCGTTCCCGCCCCGAAAACAGATCGCCGATGATCGTTACATTTAAAGCCCCCAGAGCGGCGGCGCCGATGCCTTGAAAAAATCGCAAATATAAAAGCGATCGAAACGTTCTCGCCCAAAAGCATGCAGCACCGGCAAGACCGAATAGAACCAGTGCCGGGATCAGGACGCTTTTCCGGCCGAGTCGATCGGCGGCGACTCCCCAAATGGGCGTCAAAACCGTGCCCGGAAGAGTGAACATTGTGATCAGCAGTCCGATGGAAGATAATGGAACATGGAGTTCAGCGGCAATCTTGGGTAGAACCGGTGTCAGTGAAGAAACGCCTAATACGGCCATGAGAGTGACGAGAAAAATCACTTGCAGATTGCGGTTGCGGAGCAGCGAGTTGGATGAAACAGTTGCCGTCAACTCCATGCAGGCGGTTCGTCCTTTCTTTTTTTGCAGTTTAGCAATTTTTCTGCAGAAATGCAAAACGAAAGGGCGCCGTTCAAAACAAAAAAGGCCGCCGAAAAGGTTTCGGCGGCCTAGGGGATTTATTTATTTCGGCAGAACCACTTGTGCAGCAGATAATCCAAGCCCGCCCAGCGGCCGTTCGGTGTAATGGCTATCACAAAAAGCGCCGCCATTTCCACCAAATTTTTGTTGACGATCAGATAATTGCCTTCCATGGGTATGGAATAGTAAAAACCGACGAAAGGCGGATTGGCGAGATAATAGAGGGCGATCAGCAGCATGCCGGCATAAGCAGCCCAGCGGGTCAGACAGCCGACGATCAATCCCAGGCCGATGGCAATCAATCCCCAAATATTCATCTGATTGACCACCGCAAGCACCGTAGGGGTATCGACGATCCAGTGGAAAAAGGGCGCAAGAAAGCCGCGGGACTGACTCAGATATCCTGCCGCCGACCAGTTGCCTTTCAGCAGTTTGGCGACGCCTTCGTACAGAAAATGCCAGCCGATCAGGACGCGCAGTATTACCAGCGCGACCTTTTGCAGAGAGGTAAATTTATCTTCCGACATGGACTTTCCTTTCCTCATTTTAAAGCCGACGTGATTAAATCTGGAATTCGCGCGGATCGAACTCTAAGCGCCGACCGGCCTCGATGGCTTCGTTGACCTTGAGGGTGCAGACGGCGGTTTCGTAGCCGACCTCCGCCGGACAGTTCAGCTTTTCCAAGCCGCGAATCGAATTGAAAAAGTTGCGCAAATGCGGCTTGTGATAGGGATCGTTGAACTCGATCGGAATGGTGTGCTCGTCGGGCGAAGCGCTTTCGCGCACGTCGGTCAGGGCCGGTCCGGCTGCCCGTTCGATTTGACGCGGAGCGCTGACATAACCCTTCTGAATCCACTCATCCCATGTCGGCGCATTCGGCTGGCGATAGACCAAGCCGCCCTTGCCGCCCGCATCGGATTCGGAAATGACCAGCGTCCCTTCATCGCCCATGAACATCTCATAGTAGCCGTTGCTGCCGTTGGTGGTTTGCGTTTGATAGTAGGCGCGGGCTCGCCCCTTGGCCGTTTCATATTCGAAAATGCACATAACTGTGTCGTACCACTCGTGCGTCGCCGGTGAATAGTAATCGGTGCCGCCGCTGGCGATCACTGCCTTGGGGTGGGCTTCAAGGAACCAGTTGTAGATGTCGATCTGATGCGAGCCCAAATCCACGATCGGGCCGCCGCCCAATCCTTTGTACCATCGCCAGTTGCAGAACTGGTGCATGTCTTTAAAGCCGTACTTTTTCAGCGTCGCCTCGGGAATGGCATATTTGGCCGGCCAGCCCAAATCGGCCTGCACCGAGCGGTTCCACTGCCCGTTGACGGTCACGATACGGCCCAGCAACCCCGCCTCTTTGATGATTTTTTCATAACTGTGAATGTAACGCGGATGGCTGCGGCGCTGATGGCCGATCTGGAGCAGTTTGCCCGTGCGACGCGCCGCCAACACCATGGCTTGAGCGCCTTCGAGGGTGTTGGACATTTCTTTCTCACAATAGACGTGCAGCCCGGCTTCCAAACAGTCGACGGTTTGACGGCTGTGCCAAAAATCGGGCGTGGCAATCACTACCGCATCGAGGTTCTTTTCTTTGTCCAGCATTTCGCGATAGTCTTCATAGCCGTTGGCTTCATGACCGTACTTCTTTAACAGATTCAGCGCACGGCGCTGATTGTATTCGGTCCAGATGTCACATACGGCACGAAACCGCAGGCCGGGAAGCTGCAGCATGGCGTTCAACAAGACCGTCCCCTGCGCACCTGCACCCAGCAGCGCCACGTTCAATTCAGCGACGTTCTTGTCCTCTTCCTTTCCTGCTTTGGCTGCTTTCAGCTTTTTGATATGACGCCGTTCCTGAGCGAGAGCATAGCCGAAAAGTCCCAGAACCGGAACCGTCGCCATCCCCTGCAGGAAATCGCGACGATCGATGGACCCTCCTTTTTTTTCCTGTTTTTCATCCGACATGTTTCACTCTCCATATATAATGACGCTTTAAATTTGTCCGACAATTTTTATTGCAAATGAGGGTAAGAGCTTAGCTTGAATATGTGAGTAATCTAGTTAAAAATACAAAATTTTTAGCAGTAGTCGAAGAAATAAAGAGACGAAAGGGGAAGGCTTCAATAATGAGAACAATTTTTTACACAAGGTGACGCATGGTCGACGTATGTCGTTTGCGATATCCATAAAAGCTTAAAGATTGCAGACAAGCTTTTCATGATTTTCAATTCCTATACGCATCATCTTTCCAAATCCGCCGCTGTGGGTTCGTATCGGCTTCGCGGTTACCGGTCTACCGAAGAAATTATAACATATCACGTGCGGTGTTGCAAAAGTCGAGTGCATTATCTCGGGCTTATGGATTTTGCCGTTTAAGAGCATTAAAAGCATCACAGCGATGATGACGATCTTGTGACTTTTTTCGTTTTGTCACTGGGATAACCGCAATACCCGAGAAAATCCATGTCCTGATTTATATCCCTCGAAAAGACGCATGGCGTTCAAATGACAAGTGTTCCGGCCATGCCGCGACTCTGCTACTCTAAGTACAATTAGAAAATCAGCAGGCGATTGATGACTTTCCGGTGTGTGAATACATTCATCGAAAAGCAGCCGAATAAGGGGTAGATCAAGAGCAACGAATATCTCACCAATCCTCGATTCGGCAGAAAAAGATACGGACTAAGAAAATATTGTCGCGAGCATCAAACCTAACGCTTGCCGTCTCATGGATAGAAATATTGCATATTTATCGGGCTCTGTTTTTGCCCGCAAACATATCTGTCAAAACATTGAATAGCTCTTTAGCATTGCGCGCCTCGGCTATTTTGCGCCGATTTTCTGCCGAACTCATGGCGCGGGCAATGGCGCCGAGGATTTGCACGTGCAGGTCGGCTGTTGCGGTTGGTGTTACCAACAAAAAAACATAGCGGACGGGGATGCCGTCAGGGGTATCCCAGTCGATGCCGTCCGGCGAGCGCCCAAACGCCAGCAATGGATTCCTAAGCCCGTCGATGCGCACATGCGGTACGGCTACGCCGTTTCCGATGGCCGTGCCGTATTCCCATTCGCGCGCCATAGCGGTTTGGATAATACACTTCTGCATTGCAGCGCCGCATTGAGGGCTCAAGGCTGAGGCCATCTGCTCCAGCGCAGCCGAACGTGTTGTTGCGTGCAGGTTGGCGATGACGGCCTCCGGCACCAAAAATTGCGCGGGCGATACGGCAGCACGGCGCGAGAGCGCGCTCGCCATCCATGGTCCCAAAGTTACAGACGAAAAAACGGCGCTGATGACAATAGCGATGAACACCTGTTGGGTGATCAGCCCAGCCTCCAAGGCCAGCAGAGCCACCACAATCTCCATCATGCCGCCGGGTGTGTGAGCGATGGCGATCAAATGGCGGTTTACGCGCGGCACGGGCGTCAATGTAACGCCCAGCCAAGCGCCCAGGTATCGCCCGACGATGCCGACTATGCACATCAGCAACACCAGCGGAAGATCAAAATTCGCAGCAAAATCGATTTTAAGTCCAATGTTGGCGAAAAAGAGCGGCACAAACAAGGCATGAACCATTTGCGAGATGATGCCGCGCGTCTGTTCGGAGAGGCTTTTGGCCTCGCCCACAACCACGCCGGCAATGAAAAAGCCGAACAACGCATGGATGCCCAATTTCTGCGTCAAAACGCCGAACAGCAAACCGAGCATTACTGTGATGGTCAGCGAAGTCGCGGGTTCGGGAAACTGACTGACTTGGAGCGCATCGAACAATTTGATCGAGAATCGTCGACCGATGGTGAGGGCGGCCGCCGCAAACCCGATTGTACCTAAAAACACCGCCAATACCGGCGTAATCGACAGTGAGGTTGAGGTAAACACACCCAAAATAATGGTAAACAGCACCCAGCCGATGATGTCGTTGACCGCCAGCGCCGACATAACCAAAAAGCCTATCTCCGCTTTTAAAAGGCCAAGGTCATGCAGAACGCGCGCCGCCACCGGCATGGCACTAATGGTCATGACTACGGCCATAAACAGCGAAAAGAGAATGCGATGATCCGGAGCAACCATATAGCGATCCGGAAGAAAAATTACTGCGGCAAAGGCTACAATCATAGGCACGACGATATCAACCAAGGCGATGATAAAGGCGCTACCGCGCTGCCGCCAAGCGATGGAAAAGTCGATCTCGATGCCGGTTTCGAGCAGCAAAAAGAGCACGCCGAGCCAGGCCACAGCCTCCAACATGCTCTGCTGAATGGCGTCCGGCGGAAAAAGCATTTGCTGAAATTCAGGCAAAAAACGTCCCAATAAAGTCGGGCCGAGCATGACACCTACCAGAATCTCTGCTGTTAAAGCCGGCTGTTTCCATTTGCGGAACAGTTCACCCAAACCGCGCGCGAAACCCATTAGAATGAGCAGCTGCAGGAGGAACAAAAGAATATGTTCTTCATCCAAAAAGTGCACGTTATCCTCCCATTCAATTTGTCACTAAAAATAGTCTGCGCTCTCTTTCACTGTTATTAGAGCTATTTATCTCATCCAGCACAACCAGGTTATAGAAGTTGTGTCCGAATGCCCATTCCAAACATGGTTGCGGCCAAGTCATCCTTGAACAGCCAAATTGCAGGTGTTACTCATTCCTTTGACCGTTGCGCGCAGAAATCAGCTGCGCACTTTGCCTCGAGGCGCAAGGAATCCGGCACTCGACCGTTCGACATTACCGATACAGCCATGGTACCGATTTGAGCGCCTACTTAAAACAGCCTGATTACATTTTTAATATGATTTGACGGCTGTTACGAGTGAAACAGGCTTTAGCTTAATACCGCCGAAATCAGACAGCCATGGTCACAAAACAATCTTACGCGAGGGAGTCGGCATCAAAACACACAATATTCTTTTTGTCTGCACATGAAAAGAACGGCGGCGTTGAACGCCGCCGGGTTTTCGACATCTTATAAGTAAATCGTGTCGCCTTCTTTCAGAATCAATTTATTGAGCGGGGTGAATTTGTCGATATTTTTCTGCTTTTCTGTCGCGCTTGCATTCGAAGGGGCAACATGGATTGGAATAACCCTCTTTGCCCGGATTACCTCTGCCGCGGCCATTGCCTCGGCAGGGCTCATATTGTAAACGCCGTCGATCGGCAGCAGGGCGTAATCGAGATGTAAAGCCGCCAAAGCGGCCATTTCGGGGATTTTTCCGGTGTCACCGGCATGGTACAGCTTTATGCCGTTGATCTCCAGAACAAACCCCACCCCGCTGCCGCGCGGATGGTTGTTGTTGTACGCTTCAACGGCGCGAATTTTAATCCCTTTTACCTCCGTGCTGTCGCCGGCCGCCATCTTGACCCCGCCTACATTCGCGCCGGGCGCGGAAACAATTCGGCAATCCCCTTTTTTGGCGACTTTCTGTACCTGATTATGGTCATTATGGCCGTGCGTAACCAGAATGAGATCCGCCGGTTCGCTATAATCCGTTCCGGCAAAAGGATCAATATAAATGACGATCCCTTCATTGGACTTGATTTTCACGCTTGCATGCCCCAGCCATTTGAGCGTTCCAGCGCGACTGCCGAAAGTAATCGAATCGATTTCCGCGATCTGATATTCGTGGACCGCACCGTCATGCGTATGAATTTTAAGAATCTGGCCGTACAATAAAAACGGCAGGCCGATAAAGAAAAGGAACCGCTTCATAGCCGCCTCCGCTTATTCAACCAACAGACATTTTCTGCATTGCATAAAAGAGCCGCTCTTCAACTCAATGAAATAAACACCCGAGCTTAGCCGTTGGCCTTTATCATCACAGCCGTCCCAATGTACGGCGTGGGTTCCTGCGGAAAATGAGCCGTCGACAAGTCGAGCAACGCGTCTCCCCTGCACATTAAAAAGCGACAGCACAATCCGTTCCGTTCTTGGGAGCGTAAAAGTAATGGTCGTTGAGGAATTGAACGGATTGGGATAATTCTGATAGAGAATAGAAGCCGAGGGTTTTTCAAGTTCTTGAGAAAAGACCACTGTTTCGGGTTCGTGAAATTCGATTGCGGCAATCCGAGTCAGCTCGTGCGCGCGTATTTTACCATTGCGATCGAGAATGCTCAAGGCGTGAGTGCGATCCGTGACGAAGGTTAACGATCGGATGCTGTCGAGGCAACCGGCCGTTACGGCGCCGTCGCGGAGGATCAGATGCATATCGACGGCAGCGCCCCGACCCGCAAGCAGAGCGGTGATCATACAGACAAACACGGTTTTGGCTTTCATGCATCTCCCCTTAAAAAATTGGCCTCTTTTGTAACTGTTTTGAACACACAACTGTCACATTAATTTATCGACTGCAAAAGCAAAAGCAAGGGAAAAAGCAGATCCGTCGCCATATCAGAATTGTAATTCGTTCAGAGCCGCGGCCATGATCTGCAGAGCCTCCTCGAGCCGTTTTCGCGGACAGCCAAAGTTCATTCTCAGAAAACGCGGCGCACCAAAGTCGACGCCGTCTGAAAGCCCCACTCCCGCTCTGAGGAAAAAATCGTGCGGATTCTCGACAGGCAGGTTTTGAGCATCGATCCACGCCAAATAGGTTGCTTCAGGCGAATAACAGGAAAGCGCGGGCATGGCGTTGATACGGCGAACAAGCAGGTCCCGATTGCCGCGAAGATAAATCAGGAGCTCTCGCAGCCATTCTTCTCCATCGCGATAAGCAGCAAGAGCAGCCGTATAGCCGAACAGGTTCGGCCAAGGCACGATGCCCTCCATGGCGCGCTTGAACTGCCGCCGCAATTCAAGATCGGATATAACGGCAAAAGAGAGTCCGAGCCCGGGCAGATTAAAAGTCTTGCTCGGCGCCATGAGAGTGACGGTTCGCCGGGCGATTTCCGGATCGAGTGATGCCAGAGGGATATGGCGCTTGTCTGCATCCAAGATCAAATCACAATGAACCTCATCACTGCAAATGATCAGATTATGCCGCAGGCAAACTTCCGCCGTCCGTTCCAACTCTTCTCGGCTAAAAACTCTGCCGGTGGGATTATGGGGATTGCAGAAGAGAAAAAGCTTTGTATTCGGCGTCAACATTCGTTCGAACTGAAAGAAATCGATGCACGATTTGCCGTTCGTCGAGTGCATCTGACATGTGCTGAGAACCCGCTGCTGATTTTGCGGAGCCGAAAGAAAGGGCGGATAAATGGGCGTCAGCGTAATGACGGCATCGCCGGCGTTGCCGACCGCGCGGCAGACGATATTCAGGCCGCATACCAATCCGGGCAGCCAGACCAGCCAGTCGGGCTCGATTTGCCATCCATAACGGCGATGCAGCCAGGCCATGACGACTTCCGGCAGATCCCGCGGCGGCAAGGTGTAGCCGTAAATGCCGTGTCGAGCGCGCTCGATTAGTGCCTGAATGACGGCCGGCGGGGACGGAAAATCCATGTCCGCTACCCACATCGGCAAAACCTGCGAAGGATACTTTTCCCATTTCAACGAGGCGGTTCCGCGCCGATCGATCAAGCGGTCAAAGATGTTTTCGCGCTCCATATCCCCTTCTCTCCGCCGAATGTGTGTTTAATGAAGGCACTATAGTTTTCCCATGTATCAAAAACGGCATCGCAGCAGCAGACGAATCCCTTTGCCAAATGGACATCACGGTTTTGAAAGCGAACTAACCTTTAAGCAGTTCCCTAAAAGCATAAAGGGGTCGCGAGGGTTTTAATTTGCCTCAACCGTTACCATCTCTTTTTTCGGCCTCTTTTAATGTAGTCTTTTTCCATTTCATCCCCAAACGAAACTAAACCGGAACTCGATGTTATTGACTCGTTTTTGATATTCTATTACTTGTAATTTTTCGGATGATAAATTATTTTAAAAACCGATTCAAAAAATCGATGCGCAGCCATCAAAATTCTCACAAAGGCTTTTTTCGACTGGAGAATTCTCTTCTTTTAACGAAGACCTTTTAGAAACAGGTATCGACTGCCTGCAAATCATCTGCATACGGATTTGACTTGAAGGCGCTCGTTCTGAGAGACTATCGCAAATTGGTATACCAGGATGTCGAAGATCCGGTGCCTGCCGACGATGAGGTATTGGTGCGCATAAAGGCCTGCGGCATTTGCGGCAGCGACGTGCACGGCTGGGACGGCTCAACCGGTCGCCGCATTCCGCCGCTGATCATGGGACATGAGGCGGCGGGCGTCATTGTCGCGGTGGGTCGAAACGTACGCAATTGGCGGATCGGCGAGCGCGTGACGTTCGACTCGACCGTATATCGGCTCGACGACTGGTACACGCGGCGCGGCCGGTACAACTTGAGCGACGGTCGGCGCGTGCTCGGCGTCTCAACGCCCGAGTATCGCCGCAACGGCGCTTTTGCCGAGCTGCTCAACGTCCCGCAGCACATTCTCTATCGATTACCGGAAAATGTCTCTTTTGAACAGGCGGCGCTGGTCGAGCCGTTTGCCGTCGCCTTTCATGCCGTTCGTTTGACGCCGCTGGAGCTCGGCGAGGCCGTCGTGGTTGTCGGCGCCGGTGTGATCGGCCTTTGTTTAATTCGTGCCTTGCGCCTGCGCGGCTGCGGCTCCATTTGGGCCGTCGACATCGACGCTTCCCGCCTGCATCTCGCGCGCGAATTCGGCGCCGATCAGGCCTTTCTTGCCGAGGATCCGGCTCTCTTTGAGTCCATCCGTGCGCAAACCGAAGGCCGAGGCGCCGATGCGGCTTTTGAGGCCGTCGGCATTTCCTCTTCCTTTCAAACCGCCGTTGCCTGCGTGCGGCGCGGTGCAACGATTACCCTGGTGGGAAATCTTGCGCAAAAGATCGATTTACCTCTTCAGGCGGTAGTAACGCAGGAACTGAGGCTGCAGGGAAGCTGCGCTATAGCCGGCGAATACCCTGCCGTTCTTGCCAAGCTCGCTTCCGGCGACCTCTTGGCCGATCGTTTGATCTCTGTTTGCGCACCGCTTGCCGAAGGCGCGGCTTGGTTCGAACGGCTCCATCGTAAAGAGCCGGGATTGCTGAAGGTTGTTTTATTCCCATAGATGAAGAAAATGAAAACTCTCCGAACCGCCATTATCGGCACCGGCAAAGTCGCCCATCATCATGCCAAAGCCCTGAGGCAGGCGCCTTCCTCACGTTTTGTCGCCGCCTGGAACCGAACGTTCGAACGGGCCGAGGCCTTTGCAAAAGAGTACGGCGTCACTCCTTACCGCGATCTCGAAGAAATGATCGCGCGCGAAAAAATCGACGTGGTGACGGTATGCACCACGCATCCCACGCACGCCGACGTCTCGATTGCGGCTATGCGTGCAGGCGCCCATGTCCTGGTCGAAAAGCCTCTGGCGTCCTCGCTGCAGGATTGTGACCGCATGATTACCGTCGCTCGAGAGTTAGGCAAAAAGCTCGGCATGATCAGTCAGAGGCGTCTTTACCCGCCGGTGCAGCGCATGCGTCGCGCCATCGACGAGGGCAAGATCGGCGAGCCGGTGCTCGGCATAGTGACCGTGCTCGGTTGGCGGGATGAGCGCTACTACGCCGCGGATTCGTGGCGGGGAACCTGGAAAGATGAAGGCGGCGGCGTGCTGGTCAACCAAACGCCGCATCAATTGGACATTCTGCAGTGGCTGATGGGACCGATCCAGGAGGTTTACGGACTTTGGGCAAACCTTAACCATCCTTACATTGAGGTCGAAGACACGGCGGTTGCCGTGCTTCAGTTTGCCAACGGCGGCCTCGGCAGCATCGTGGTCAGTAACGCGCAGAATCCGGCTCTTCACGGGCGGGTGCATATTTTCGGCAGAAACGGCGCTGCGATCGGCGCGCAAACGGACGGCGGCGCCATGTTCATCGCCGGCATACCGGCCTCCATCGAAGCGCCTTACAACGATCTGTGGACGATTCCCGGTGAGGAATCTCTACAGGCCGTTTGGAAAAAAGAAGATGAATCCTTTTTTGCGAAAATCGATCCAACTATATATTTTCATGCTCTGCAGATCGAGGATTTTTGCCAAGCCGTTCTGAATGATCGTCCCCCGATGGTACCGGCAGAGGAAGGCCGGAAAACCGTGGAAATTTTTACGGCCGTTTACCGCAGCATGCGGGACCGAAAACCGGTATGGTTTCCGGTCATGCCGGAAGACGGGCCGGATTTTGACGGCAGGCTGATGCAGAAAAATAATTGAGAATGATTATCCGGAACCAGCAAAAGGAAGCAGGTCTACAATCCGAAATACGCATTCGGAATCGGTAGTCCGATAACAGAAAAATTGTGATCCCGTCTCGTGCAGTGATCGTCCTGCTGTCCTGGCTGATCGGTCAGGCGGCGGCGACTCCATTTGAAAAGCATACCGTTACAGTCGAGCTGAGAGACCCGCGCGGTTCTTTTGAGGCCAACGCGCACCTATGGGAGGCGCTCAATTACGGCTTTTCCCGAGCGTGGAAAATAGCGGACGAAAGGCTGAAACTAAGCCCGTCCTTAGGACCGCGACTTTTTTTACTCGGCGCATCCTTGTGGTCTAATTCCATGCTTCGCTATTACTCGCACGAAATCGCGCACGAGTATATTTATCAAGCAAACGAGTTCAAACTAAGCGGAAAACCTAATTTTAGTCGCTGGACCAGCTCTTACCTTCCGATTTTCTATTACCCCAGATGGGAAAAGCAGCCGAACGACTTGCGAAAATATGACGACGATCAACTGCTTTTTGCCGTCACTGCCGGTTTGAACCAGGATGAATGGAACGCCCGGACCCTGTGGCGCCGCGAGCTGGACGAGAAAAGTGGTTACTATAGTGCCGCCGGCTATCTTTTAACAAAATTTCGCGACGTCGCCTATTTGTTGACTGCCGGATCTGAGGAGAGACCGTTTGCCTCAGGCCAGTCGCTTGCGCAGCTTTCACAACGAATCTATCTTGAAGCGCCCAACCTGTACGACGACGTCAATCTCTATCGATTGGCCATGCTCAATAAAGGTATAACGGTAACCAATGCCGAGCTGTTGCGGCAAAACCTGGCGGCGGATTTATTGAGCGCCAAAACCTGGGAAAGCCTTTATGCCCTCACCCGTTTCGCTCTTTACGGCGACCAGCGCGGCATTAGGTTGCCGCTGCAATTTCATGTCGGATATTATCTTTCCTCTAACGGTGGTTTCTATCAGGCAGAATTTCCGTTTCAAGTTTTCAGTCGTCGGGCGATTTTAAGCCTCGGAAAGCCGGCAGGCAGCCGCAATTCTTTCCACAACTTGCGCCTCGGAATAGAGTCTTACTCTATTCCGATCGGAGCGAATTTACAGCTTGCTCCTTTCGGCTTTTGGACGTTTTCCGAACAAAATCCGGGCGGGGCCGTTGGTGCCCAGATTCAGGTTTGCAGCTGCCGCCGTTTCATTCCTTGGATTCACATTTCTTTTGCTAAAAATGACATGCTCGAGAACCGAATCAAGGGCGAGAAAAATGGTTTTGAGCTAAAGCTGGGGCTTTCAAAGATTTTTCAAGACTGAAAAACTATGACGCTGGAGGCAGACGCAAAGGCAGAATCGCTGCCGCTCCGGTTGACCGTTCTTTATCGCGAAAAACAAAATATTTTGCGCTAAAGTGCAAATATTAATTTTCAGGGGAATAACTAAAGCCGTAGTTTGCAGCGAGTGCGATAGTTGACAAAATCTCACAATTTTGCGCAACAATTGTATTTGAATTTATTGCTAATTTTAAGAACTTATTAAGATAAAAAACCAAACGGTTTTCAGAGCAGCAGGCAAGGAGAGAAAGGCAATATGAAGCAAATAACGGCGGCGATACTGCTTGCAGCAGTTGCGATCAATGCCCAAGATGAATTGGTCATTAATGAAATCATGTATAATAGTCCCGGCGATGATGTGGAATTCGTCGAAATCGTCAATGTTTCCGGCAAAACCATCAACCTCGACGGATGGACTCTGTTGGATGACGATGATGCGCATACGCCGTGCCGTCTGACCGGAACGTTGGCGCCAAACGCCTACCTGGTGATCGTCGGCGATAAGAATAAATTTTCCGCTGTTTACCCTGACGTTAAAAACATCAATGCGAACGCCTTTGATCCAAACGGAACAGGCTGGTCATTGGGTAACAATGGCGACACCGTTCGACTGTTCAAAAACGGCGTGCTGCACGATATTGTGGCTTATTCGGACGGCGGTGATTGGCCGGCCAGACCCGACGGTAACGGCCCCTCCCTTGAGCTGTTGAATCCTGCCTTCGACAACAGCCTGCCGGAAAACTGGGACCCGAGCAAGGTTGACCGCGGTACCCCGGGTAAGGTGAACAGCGTTTTCACGACCAACGTCAAGCCGGTTTGTAAAGACGGCAGCCGCGACATCCCTTTGCCGAAAAGCGGCGATGCAGTCAAAGTGACGGTGAAGGCATATGATCGCGAAGGCCTCGCAAAAGTCGAGCTTATGGTCAATACCGGCTCCGGCTATAAGCCCATTCCGATGGTCGATAACGGCACGAACGGCGACGCTGTGGCCGGAGACTCGCTGTTTACGGCCGTCATTCCGCCGCAGCCGAACGGTGCGTTGGTCAAGTACTATGCCGTTGCCCAGGATAATGCAGGGCAAATTGATCTTTGGCCGAACAACGCGCCGAGCGATTATCATGCTTATACCGTCGGCTACACCCCGCCGGATCTGCGCATTACTGAAGTCATGGCAGTGAACAGCAAGACCATTGCCGACGAGCGGGGTGAATACGATGATTGGTTCGAGATCTATAATGCCGGGAATACAAGCGTAAACCTTGCCGGTATGTTTGTCAGCGATCGGCTCAACTCGCCGCGTACATTTCGGCTGCCAAACTTAAATCTGCCGCCCAAAACCTATGTTCTCCTGTGGGCGGATAACAGCCCGGATCAGGGAGCGCTGCATACCAATTTTCAGCTGAGCTCCGAAGGCGAATCCATCGCAATCTTTGAAACGATAGACCACGGCAATGTTTTGATCCACGGCTGGAAATTCGGCCGCATGAGCGCCGACGTTTCGATGGGTTTCAAGACGTTAAACGCCACGGCTCCCGATTATCTCAAAACCCCGACTCCCCGCGCGGACAATTCGACAAGCGACTATTTTTCGCCGGTCTGCATCAATGAATTCCAGACCACCAGCGCATTCGGCGGCCCTGACGATTGGATCGAGATCTACAACCGCAGCGACAAGCCGTTCGACCTGTCGGGATGCTTTTTATCCGATGAGCGCTTGAACAACACCAAATGGCAGTTCCCAAAAGACACCATTCTGCAGCCGAAGCAGTTCCTGGTCATTTGGGAAGACGCCTTGAAATTCAATCTGGCAACCGGCGGCGGTGATGTGATTATGTTTACCGCCGCCGACAGCGTCACGGGACTCGATTTTTATGATTTCGGTCCGCAGGATCCGGATTACAGCGAAGGGCGCTTTCCAGACGGCGGCAGCACTTGGCGACGCTTCAAACCCTCGACGCGCGGCGTTTCCAACACAATCTCGTCCGTTGAAGCCTCACCGGTGGACGCTTTGCCGCAACAGATCGAATTGCGGCAAAACTATCCCAATCCCTTCAATCCGACCACTGAAATCGTCTACACCCTGCCGAGCGCCGGGGAAACAACGCTGGAAATATATAACATGCAGGGACAAAAAGTTTGCACTCTAGTTTCGGGAATACAGACGGCGGGAATGCATCGGGTAATCTGGAATGGAGAGAATACCCAGGGTTCACACGTTGCTGCCGGCGTCTATTTCTATTTGTTAAAATTCAACGATCAGCAATTGCCGGCTAAAAAGATGATACTAGTAAAATAAAGCGGTTTTGTACCCCCCCTCTTTTTTGCGAACCCGCTTGCTATAATTATAGGCGGGTTCTTTTTTTTATACAAAAAGCCCTAACTTTTCGCTTGCGTCTCTTTTGCTTTTTTTGTAAAATCATTTACTAAATAAAAAGGCGCAAAACGTCTTTTCGGCCTTAAGCGGTTGAGACGCAAAGCGCAGTTCCGAAAAGAACCTCGCAAAAGTGCAGTGACATTAAAGGCACTTAACAGACAATCCTTTTATGCTCGCAACATCTGCAGAAGAAATTGTTTTTTTAGAGAATACCAACTGTACAGAAAAATAGTGAAAGGAGGTGACCGAAAAGCGCGATCCTTCCATGGCGAAAAAGAAAACGGATAGGTGCGAAAAAAGTTCCGCATCTTGCCGTTGGATTTTAAGAAAGATCGCGTCGAAAAGCGGATGAGCAAAAATGGGAAAAGGCGACTTGATAAATTTGATCGAGTTGCCGGATCCGATTACTCATTCTTTAATTTACGCAGCCCTCAAAGAAAGCAGTTAAAGGAAACAAAGGGAAAAACATGATGAAGCAAAAACTTTTTTCCGGCTTTGTGGTGATTCTTGCCGTCATGATTGGCTTTACGGCATCTGCTTGGTCACAATCAGGCAAGATTTCAGGCACAGTAGTAGATGCGCAGACCGGCGAACCTCTGCCGGGCGCCAACGTGACGATCGTCGGAACCACGATGGGAGCGGCGGCTTCGTTGGAAGGCGACTTTTACATTCTCAACGTGCCGCCGGGCGTTTACGACGTCCGCGCTTCTTTTATGGGTTATGACACCGAGCTGCGCAAGCAGGTTCAGGTCAATGTAAACCGGACCACGGAGATCAACTTCCGCCTGCGCCAATCAGTGATCGAAGGCAGAGAAGTGGTCGTCGAGGCATCTAAAATCGCCCAGAAAAAAGACCAGACCAGCTCAGTGCGCAACGTAAGTTCGGAAACGATCGATATTCTGCCGGTCGAATCCGTCGGAGCCGTAGTCAGCCTGCAGGCGGGTGTCGTGGCCGGCCATTTCCGCGGCGGTCGTTATAACGAGGTTAACTATTTGATCGACGGCCTGCAGGTGACCGATGCGCTTTCCAGCTCCGGTCAATCCGTCAACCTTCAAGCCGATGCCGTAGAGGAAGTGGAGGTCATTAAAGGTACGTTCAATGCCGAATACGGTCGCGCCATGAGCGGCATCGTCAACGCTATTTCCAAGAGCGGTTCGAATGCCTTTCACGGCAGCGCCTCGGCGTTTTTAGGCAACTATTTGACTTCCCATACGGACGTTTTTATCGGTCTAAAACCCACGGAAATTACACGCCGTCAGGACTATAAAGCCCAACTCAGCGGACCGCTGGTGCGCGACAAGCTCTTTTTCTTCTTTGATTATCGTCATGAAAACAACAAGGATCAATACAACGGCATTCGATATTTCCTACCGGACGACATCAGCTTTTTCAATACCGACAATCGCAATCAGTGGTATTCTCAACGCAGCGGCGACAGCGCCTATGTGCCGATGTCCTGGGGAATCAGCCATAACGTCACCGGAAAACTGACTTGGAATGCCTCACGCAACTTTAAGGTTCAAGGGTTATACATTTACAACCAGGGCGAAGGCCAGGGTTACAGCCATTACAACAAGTACAAACCCGACGGCCGCAGCGTTGGGCGCGGTTATACCCACATGTTTGCCCTTACTCTAAACCACATGCTTTCCTCCAATTTGTTCTACGAGTTGAAGGGAAAATACAGCGACGGACATAACTCTTCTTACTTGTTCGAGAATCCTTTTGATCCCCGCTACATTCACGACCGCTACGACAACGGCACCGGCCCCGGTTTCGCCTTCGGCGGTCAGGACCGCGGCCATTATCTGCGGGACACCAAAGAAATGCAAATCAAGGGGGATCTGACCTGGCAGGTGCACAAGAACCATTCGATCAAAACCGGCTTTGACTGGGTCAACGTCGACGTCAGCGTCTGGAATCGCACCATTCTTAACTGGTATCAGTTGTACGATCCGGCAAACGCCGACAAGTACCGTCCGTGGGTGATGGGCGACTCGTCCTTGTCTTCCGACATTTATCATAAAAAACCGATCGACTTTGCGGCGTACATCCAGGACAAGATGGAATTCAACGAAATGGTCATTAATGTGGGCTTGAGATATGACTATTTCGATCCCAAAACCACCTATCCGACCGATCGCCGCAACCCGGTCAACCTGATCAAGGGCGAGGGCATCCCGCAGACCGACTACGCTCCGGCCGATCCCAAGTCGCAATTGAGCCCGCGGTTGGGTCTTTCTTATCAGCTCGGCAAAGCGGCGCTGCTGCGCTTCAGCTACGGCCATTTCTTCCAACGGCCGCCGTATGAAAACTTTTATCAGAACAACGCCTTGCTCATCAGCCCGCAAAATTTCGGCACCCAGCAGGGCAACCCGCAGCTGCGCGCGCAAAAAACCGTGCAGTACGAAATCGGTTTGTGGCAGGAATTGGCCAAGGACATGGGCATCGAAGTCGCTCTGTTCTATCGCGACATCTATGATCTGCTGAGTATGGACGTCGTCTATACTTACAACCAGCAGATCTACGGCTTGTACACCAACCTTGATTACGGCAATGCCAAAGGACTGGAAGTTACTTATGATTGGATGGTCGGCAATTTCTACATCAATACCACCTACACGCTGCAGTACACGCGCGGCAATGCCGATAATCCGACGACCACTTTCAGCCGCTTGGGCAACAATATGGATCCCATTCCGCGCCTGATTCCGATGAGCTGGGATCAACGCCACACCCTCAATGCCAGCGTCGGCTATACGACCAAGCAATGGAGCATTTCGGCGACTGGGCGTTACGGCTCCGGCACGCCTTATACATTGGAGCCGTTGCCGGAATCACCGCTTTCCGGCGTTCTGCTCTATCCGAACAACGCCAAAAAGCCGTCGACCTATTCGATCGATCTGTACAGCTACTATCGTCTGCCTTTGAGCGGCGGCACGGCGGTCAAATTCGAGCTCTATGTCTATAACCTGCTCGATAATTTGAACGAATACGGCGTTTACGGCCGCACCGGACGCGCCTATACCAACATCATCCTGCCGTCCGAACGTGAAAACCATCGCAGCGATTTCAACACCATCGAGGATAATATGCACAATCCCTCGATGTACGGTGCGCCGCGCATGGTCAAGTTCGGCATCGGCGTTTCCTTTTAGTTGATTCGACGCGTCAAGGTTCTTCTCTACTAACATGGAGGTTAATGAGAACATGCTGAAACAAGGAAACAAGGTCGGAACGCTGCTGGCGGTTCTTCTGCTGACGGTTTCCGTGCTCGCGCAGAAAAAGCCGTACGAAGGTCCGCAGGACAGCGCCGGCGACGTCGCAGCAGAAAAAATCGGCTGGATGGAAGGCAACGCCGTCCGCTGCCAATTCCGCAACACCACCGAATTGTCAGATTGGGGTACCGGTACCGACCCCTATGCCACCAAATGGCCGAACGACTTTCGCGGTTCGAAGATGAACGACGGCATCGGTCTGCTGATCGGTGCCCGCGTCTATATTTACAGCGACGGCGACCCCAATACGGTCGACTCGACGCCGTTCGATGAGGTTTACCTCAACGAAATGCGGCAAATCTATGACGATATGGTCAACAACGGCCAACTGCATCGTCTTTATTATTTGCAGACCAGCTACCGTGAGGAGCAGGATACCGATCCGACCGGCCAAGTCGAGTGGAACCTGTATCCTACACGCGGCAATGTGACCGGCGAATATGCCAACTGGGAATTGCCCGACGAACCGCCGGCGATGATGAGCAAACCCCGCTCGTGGCCGACCAAACCCTGGCCGGCGGACGGGTTCAACGGCAAGTGGAAAGGCCAGTGGAACGGCCGTTTCGGCGCTAATGTTTTCCGCGCCGATGAGGAATGCTTTTTTGTCGCCAATGATGCCCAGGATCAGGAATACCTGGTCGAAGAAGCCAAGGTCCGCTATTATCCGCGTCCCGGCCATTACATCGGCGACCTCGATCCGCGCATGAGCGTTCAGGTCGGTTTGCCGTGGGGCGGCATCGGAATACGCGTCGAACAGCGCGGTTTTCAGTGGAACAACGCCCAAGCCCGTGACGCCATCTTTTGGGAATATGTCATCTATAACATGAGCGATTATAACCTTCCGGAAATGGCT
>JAPDQV010000026.1:34018-48614 GCA_034505495.1 candidate division KSB1 bacterium
GGTTATTGGGTCGACAACGCCATCGGCGGTAACGACGGCAACGACGAATTAGCCGCGTTCGACACCTTTCTTGACCTCGCTTACTCATGGGACGTCAACGGCATCGGCGACTACGGCCTCAAAGTCGGAACTATGGGGTTTGCTTACCTCGAGTCGCCGGGTAATGCCACCGACGGCCGCGATAACGACGAGGACGGCATTATCGATGAACGGCGCGACAACATTGCTACGCGCATTATCGGTCCGACGGAAGGCATCTCCAATGTCGCCAATTTTTTGAAATTCTATCAACTTAAGGAAACAGACCTTAGACCTCATTGGGATGCCGATGAGGATCAGGATTGGGATTCTTTTACAGACGCCAACGGCAACGGGGTATGGGATGAGGGAGAAGACGTCAATGATGACGTCGGTTTGGACGGCAAAGGTCCCGGCGAGATCGATTACATTGAACCCGATGCCGACGGAACCGAAGGCAACGGGAGACCGGATCTGAAAATCGGCGTCGGCTGCGAACCGGATTTCGGCCTGTTGGACGTTACCGAAACCGACATGCTCGGTTTGACTTCGTTCCGTCTCTTTCCCATTCCTGAACACACCCCGCCCTACCGCTACTGGTTCCGCAACGACGAATCGATGTGGGAACTGGTCGGTATGGACTCGCTGGTGCCGTTCATCGGCGCCGTCTCGAATCTCGCCGAGGTATTCGCCACAGGCGTTTTCCCGCTCTACGGCGGCAACATCGAGCGCATCTCGATGTCCGAGCTGCATTCCTGGGATGACGGTAAAAACATCAAAGCCGGAGATCCGGTCATCAACCCGCCGATTGCGCTTTTTGAACTGAAAAAGATCGTCCAGATTATTTACGAAACCGACTACCGCTTTGCCATGCCGCCGGTCATGCCGACGCTGACCGCCACGCCTGGCGACGGCTATGTCCTGTTAACCTGGAACAACGATTCCGAGCTCAAGACGCGCGATCCTTTCCTCAAGAATGCCAATGACTTTGAAGGCTATAAGCTTTTCAAAGCTACGGACCGTAACCTAACGGATGCAATTCAAATCACCGATGGCTACGGATCACAGCGCGAACGCAAGCCGCTATTTCAATGCGATCTCATTGATGGAAAGAAAGGTTTTGCTGAATACGGCTTGGTCGACGGCATGTCCTTTTATCTCGGTTCCGACAGCGGCATCTCGCACTCTTATCGCGATGAAGCCGTCCAGAACGGACGCACTTATTACTATGCGTTGGTTGCTTACGACTACGGCATACCGGAAATCGGCGTCCGCCCGTCGGAAAACAACTTTGAAATCAAAGTGAACGAAGCCGAGCAGGTCATCTTTACCACTAAAAACGTGGCGATCGTCGTTCCGCGCCAGGAAGCTGCCGGCTACAAGCTCGAATCCAACATCGAGTTGATTCCGACCCAGACACTTGGCACCGGATCGATCGAAGCCAAGCTGTTGGCCCGCAAAGCCGCCATTCCCGATGCCCAGTACAAGATCAAGTTCGACATCAAAAAGGTGAGAACCATCCGCAATATCGATTGGGGCTTTTCGTGGGTCACCAACGGCATCAGAATCTATCGTGAAATCGACGGATCGGATGTTTTGGTCTACCAAGCAGATGAGGCCAACCCCGGAACCATGCTGGCCGATTCGACCGAATCGCTCGGCTATATGTTCCTTAGGACGGACGGCGCCACTACCGACATTTTTGACGGCATCTCTTTGACCATTAACACTCCGATCATCACGCCGGAATTCGATTACCTGAACACCGGCTGGCAGACCGGCAGCGGGCCGATCAATGTCATTCCCACCACACCGGATGCTGAAGTCTTTCCGTGGAATTATGACATTATTTGGGCGGAAAGCTACAAGTCAGAGTTCTCCATCAAAGCTTCGACTCGCATCAAAGACGAGAATGACGTCCGTATTCCGAATGCCAATCTGATCTCGCCGTTGACTTTTCCGTTCTACGTCCAGAACTCTTCTGTTATCGATCCGGCTACCGGCAAGCCGGTCAAGATGGAACTCGTCGGCCACGATTACAACACGGACGGCAAGTTCGATCTGCTGCACGACCGCGTGTTGGTCGGCGCTATTTTGAACAACGGCAACTGGGGCGGCACGGTCTTTATTATCGATTTTTCCGCTGCCAAATCCGAGGACGAACTGCCGAAGACCGGATCGGATGCGGTTTATAAGGTCAGGTTCCGTCGGCCGTTCTTCAGCACCGATTCGCTGATGTTCAAACTAAAGATCAATGAAACCACCGAAACCCAAAACATGGCGGAAGCCCTGAAAAAGGTTAAAGTCGTTCCCAACCCCTACGTCGCCACCAACGCTCTCGAGCCTTCTCTGGCGAACAAAGACTTTAACCAGCGCCGCCGCATCATGTGGACGCATATTCCTGCCAAGTGCACGATCAAGATCTTTACCACCAGCGGTGTGTTTGTGGATGAGATCGTCGTGGACAACGCTGTAGACAACGGCATCGCCTATTGGGATCTTTTGACCAAAGACGGGCTGGAGATAGCGGCCGGAATGTACGTCTACCATCTAAAAGCGGAAGAAACCGGCGATGAAATCATGGGCAAGTTTGCCATCATCAAGTAACCTGTTGCGCAATTGAGCAAAAGGTGATCATGAAGGGTTTTAAAACGAAAGAGGTTAAACGTATGACTGGAAATAAAGCGATCAGCTTGTTGGTCATCAGCAGCCTGGTGCTTCTCTTTCTGGCGCCCAACAGCTATGCCGTAAAGAGTCGCGCCGGCACGGCCACGGCAAACTTTTTGGAAATCGGGATGGGCAGCGCCGGTTCCGCCATGGGCGATGCCTACGTCAGCATGGCCGACGACATTTCTTCCCTTTATTGGAACCCGGCAGGCTTGGGGTATATGGAACGCAGCGAAGCGCAGTTCACTATCCAGCCCTGGGTGGTCGACATCAACACCTCCTTTGTCGGCGTCGGCTTGGTTCTGCCGCGCATCGGCACCTTGGCGATGGGACTGACTTCCGTCGGTTATGGCGAAATTCCGGTTACCAACCTGGCCTTTCAGGAAGGTACCGGTGAGATGTTTACGGCCAGTGAATATGCCGCTGCCCTGAGCTATTCTCGCCGATTAGCACAGTGGTTTTCATTCGGCGCTTCGGTTAAATACATCCATTCGCAGATTTGGCACTGCGGCGCCAGCGCCATGGCGGTCGATTTGGGCGTAAAGCTCAACACGCATTTCTTCTCTCCGACCGGCGAAAAGGCCGACGGTATGGCTATCGGCATGAGCATTTCCAACTACGGCACGCGCATGAAGTACGACGGTTTGGATCTGCTGCAGCCGATCGACCTGCTGCCGGATGAGCAGGGTAACTATCAATTCGCCAACGGCAAATTTGAAACCGTCGAGTGGGAACTGCCGCTAATCTTCCGCGTCGGTGTTGCCGTACATCCTATTGTCGTCGGCGGTAATCGGTTGACCATTGCCGTGGATGCTCTGCATCCGAACAACAACACCGAATCGGTCAATGTGGGCGCCCAGTATCAGCTCAAAGTGCCGGCCGTCGGCAGCCTGTACCTGCGCGGCGGTTACAAGGCGCTGTTCATGGAAGATTCCTATTACGGCCCGACGTTCGGCGGCGGCATCTTTCTCAACCTGATGGGCAACGTCGGTTTGCGCATCGACTATGCCTATAAGAACGTCGGTCTTTTGGGCAACTTTCATACATACACCTGCGGAATTACGTTCTGATGCGGCCTAATGCCGCATGAATTTGCAAGACTCCGGCGTTAAAATCGCCGGAGTCTTTTTTTTGCCGAGTTTTTTGCGGGAACCAGCTTTATTATTTATCGTTATTTTTTAAAACTATTAGAGTGAGCATGAAGAAATACCGAATTATTACCATTTTTGCTCTTTTGCTGCTGGTCTGCGGCAAAAAGGAGCCTCAGGAACAAGCGGCAGTCATTGCCCGCGTTGGAGATCGTGAAATCACTCTGGCAGAATTTATTCGCCGGGCGGAGTACACGATTCGTCCCCCCTATCTGAAAGGCAACTATTATCTGCATAAAAAAATGATCCTCAATTCTCTGCTGGCGGAAAAGATGCTCGCCTTGGAGGCCGGTACGGACAACGAACTTTACCGCAGCCCAGAATTTCAAAATTACATTCAAGGCCGAAAAGAGCAGGCCATGCGCAAATGGCTTTATTTAAAAGAGGGTTTCGATAAGGTCAAATTGACGGACGAACAGGTGCGCAACGCTTATCGTTGGGCAGGCCGAGAGTACAAGGTCGCTTACTTTTCCATGCCTTCCAAAAGCTTGGCGGATTCGGTGCAAAAAATGCTTAATACGCCCGGTGTTTCCTTCGAAGATGCTTATCGTCAGCTGACGGGTGAAAACGTGCCGCCGACACGGGACGTCAAATGGGATCGCGAGGGCAACGATGCGATCATCGATGCGCTATATTCCGACACATTGCGCGTCGGCCAAGTCGTCGGCCCAATCCGCATCGATGAAAAATGGTATATGGCCCTCAAAATACTGGGATGGAACGAATCGATTGCCGTTACCGACGAACAGATCAAAATGCGCCTGCGGGATGTAAAAGAACGGCTGGCGCGGCGTGAGGCGGAGAAAATTTATGAAAAATTCGTCCTCAAAGTGATGAAAGGCAAAACCGTTAAATTCGACGAAAAAACCTTCTTCAAGCTGGTCGATGTCGTCAAGCCTTTCTACGTCGTTTCGCCTGAGGACAAGGAAAAATTGTTCAACGCCAAGTTTTGGGGAGACGATCAACAGCAGAGGCAGGTTCAGATAGACGAAAATTCGTTTGAGGAAATAAAAGACTGGCCGTTGTTGACTATTGATGGTCAGGTTTGGACGGTCGAGCGCCTGCGCGACGAAATGTCGCGCCATCCCTTGGTTTTCCGAAAAAAGAACCTGACCGACCGCAATTTCCCCGAGCAGTTCAAACTGGCCGTTGTGGATCTCATTCGCGATAAATACTTGACGCGCGAGGCTTATAAACGAAAATACGACCGCGTTCCCGAAGTCGTTCAGCAGACCTATATGTGGCAGGATCATGCGCTCGCCCTTTGGCAGCAGCAAAAGTACTTACGGGAAACCGGCTGCAAGTACAACTTTTACAAAGATTATATGAAGGTTCTCGATGAGTACATGAACGCCTATGTCGATTCGCTGCAGAAAAAGTACAGCGACAAGGTAGAGATCGACATGGATATGCTGGAAGACGTCAAGCTGACACGGATCGACATGTTTGTGATCGAAAAGAACGTGCCGTATCCGATCATGGTACCGAGCTTTCCGGTGGTGACGACCGACAGCCGCATCGACTATGGGAAAAACATCGGCAGGCGGCAGGCTACAGCTGTTGAATAATCCGATGCCGTGGCCTTGCGCGCTGAATGACCAGGCTCCTCTGATTTGCCCGCTTTAGTTTTTGTTAAAAGCGGCTTCGGCATTCTGCGGCATGAATTCATGGAGGCAAAATGCGTGCGGTGAGTATCTGTTTGGGGGTCATTATCGCGACGGAAAGTTTTGCTCTTGCGCAGCAGGCGACTCCCGAGGCGCTGCGCCGAGGCATCCATTTCATTCCGACGCACTTTTATTCCGCTGATGAAAACCAAGAATTGCTTCGACTCTATCAGGGGTTGCGCGTAGCCGACGTATCGGACGGCATGGACCGGGTCGGCTTGCCGAATAAAGGATTAGTCGACGCATCGATTCATCCCGCATGGATTGACCAGGACTCGCTCAAGCATCAATTTCGCGGCATTGCCCTTACGGTGAGATATGTGCCGACGCAGATGAAGGATCGCCCGGAAGCCGGGGAAGAGTTCAGTCGCTGGGAGGGCAATTTTTACAACAACTATTCATCCGAACCGTTTACTTCAATCATCGAGCCGGGGCACGTCATTGTCATCGATGACGATGAATTCGGCGATGTGGGCACGATCGGATCCAACAACATCCTGGTTTGGCATTCCAAGGGGGCGGTCGCGGTCGTGACCGATGCGGGGGCGCGCGACACCGACGAGGTCGCCAAAGAGCGGGTGCCTCTTTATTTGCGCCAAAAAAGTCGCGGCATTCGTCCCGGCCGCAATCAGCTCGAGTCGGTCAATCGGCCGGTGGCTGTCGGCGGGGTTCTGGTTTGTCCCGGCGATGTAGTCGTGGGCGACGGCGACGGCGTGATCGTGGTACCGCGCGCCGTGGCACGCCGCGTAGCCGAAGAAGCGCGCAAAATACTTGATGAAGACAAGAAGGCCCGCCGTAACCTATATGAGCAGCTCGGTCTTCCGCCCGACCAAACCGTGCATTAATTCTGCAAACGGCTTTTCGGTCGGATGCGAAGGTCAGGCTATATGGCGACTTGCTCGATTAGAGCTCTATCGATCGGCGGCCAAGATTCGGTAAAGTGTTTGTTCTTTTAAAAACACTTTTCTAAAAGGAGTCTCTCATGAAACTGCAGCGCGGCAGCGGCATTCTTTTACACATTACTTCTCTCCCTTCTCCCTTCGGCATAGGCGATCTAGGCCCTGTGGCTTACCATTTTGTAAATCTACTGGCCGACGCCGGCCAAAGATATTGGCAGATCCTGCCGCTCAATCCGACGGAGCCGATTTACGGCAATTCTCCCTATTTGAGCGTCAGCGCTTTTGCCCTCAATCCGCTGCTCATGAGCCCTGAGCTGCTGGTTTCCGACGGTCTGTTGGAAGAGGGCGACTTGGGCTTAGCCCCTTCTTTTCCCTACGACGCGGTCGATTATGAACAGGTCGCCGCCTTCAAGACCGATCTGTTTCGTCGAGCTTTTCATAGACTCGAAGGTAAACATCTTGAGGCTTTTGAAAAATTTTGCCGTCAGGAAGGGCAATGGCTTGCGGACTATGGCCTCTTCATGGCGCTGCGGCAGGCTTTTAACGGCGTTTCATGGTTGGATTGGCCGGAGCCTTTACGCGACCGAAAGTCTTCCGCCCTCGCGAAAATGAAAAAAGAGCTGCTTAATGAGATACGTTTTTATCAATTCCAGCAATATATTGTGCAAAAGCAATGGCAGGATTTGCGCGACTATTGTCGTAAAAGAGGTGTGCAGATCATCGGCGATTTGCCGATTTATGTCGAGCACGGCAGCGTCGATGTTTGGTGTGCACCCCAGTTCTTCAAACTCGACTCGAACAAACGGCCCTATGTCGTCGCCGGAGTGCCGCCGGACTATTTCAGCGCCACCGGCCAACGCTGGGGCAATCCCATTTATGATTGGGAAAACCTGCGCCGCGACCGTTTTTCCTGGTGGGCGGCGCGCCTCAAACGGAACCTCGATCTGCTCGACCTTGTCCGCATCGATCATTTCCGCGGCTTGGTCGCTTATTGGGAGATTCCCGCCGAAGAACCGACGGCAATCAACGGTAAATGGGTACAGGTACCTACAGACGATCTCTTTTCCGCTTTCCGCGCTGCATGCAGCGAATTCCGCGTGATTGCCGAAGATCTGGGCATAATCACGGACGACGTCAAAGAAGTACTGAAAAAATACGATCTTCCTGGCATGAAAGTCCTCCAGTTTGCCTTCGGCGGAGATCTGGAAAGCAACCCTTACTTGCCGCACAATTATCCGGAAAACTGTGTCGTTTATACCGGCACGCATGACAACAATACCACGCTCGGTTGGTACCGTAACGACGCAACCGCGGCGGAGCGGTGGAACCTCGGCGTCTATTTCGGCCGCGAGATCAATGAACAAAATGTGGTTTGGACTTTGATCGAAGCTGCGCTGTCCTCCAGGGCTGCAGCGGCGATTATTCCGATGCAGGACGTCCTCGAACTCGATGACCGGGGGCGCATGAATGTGCCCGGTCGGCTCGACGGTAATTGGCGCTGGAAACTTTATCCCGGCCAAGTCAATGCATCGGCGATCCTGCGTTTGGCTGAATTGAGTCGTCAGCATCATCGCTAAAACGTGTCCTCAATTCTTAAATCTAAAAAGCAAAAATTCTTATTAATTTGTTCAACATACGAACAATTAGCGGACAAAATCTTTGCTTTTTTGTTTTTCTTCAATATGTTAAATATTCTCTAACATACGAAGGATTTGTTTACAGCCAACATTCTTTTCTTGACATTTTAGAAAAAAAAGCTATATTATACATGACTCTAAAGAAAGGCTCAATGTGGCCGTCAATGTTTTCTCCCCCTTTGTAAACCGTTCCTTATTCATATAAAAGGCCGTTTAACACTTTTCGGGAAAGGAGGTGTGAATAGCAGCCAAGTTCAGCAGATTTTTTTCCTCTTTCAGAACCTTTAACCAAACCTGGAGGTAAAACATGAAAAAGTTCGCAGTACTGCTTTTCGCCATCTTTGTCCTGACTTTCGGCTCGGGTTTCGCCCAGGTGAATGAGGACGGTGTGTTGGTGGTCCCCAAAACTGCCGCCAAGCCGGTCATCGACGGTGAGTTCGATGATGTCTGGAAATACGTCGGCGAGACGCTGTGCATCATTCGCGATGCGGGCGACGCTGCGGATCCGGACGACTGGTTCGATCTGTTCGGCAGCCTCAAGATGATGTTCGACGACGAGAATCTTTATGTTTGGCTGTGGGTGCATGACGAACTGATCAATCCCGGCACGGACTGGCAGTATGACGGCGTCGAGCTCTATTTCGATGCCGACAACAGCAAGACCGAAGGCGGATATGACGGCGTCGACGACGTCCAGATCCGCTTCAATGTCGGTGAAACCACTACCGACAAGATCGATGTCGGTTATGGCAATGCCGCCGGTTGGGGATACAATCGCGACGGTATAGATTTCTATATCGGTGAAACTGCGATCGGCTGGGTGCTGGAAGCCGCCATGCCCTTGGCTGATCTTCAGCTTGTGCCTGGAACCGAGTTCGGTTTCGACTGCCAGATCAACGACGCCGATGAGTCGACCCGTTCCAATATGTACCGCTGGTGGTCGAACAACAACGACGAGTGGCGCAACGCCTCGTTGTTCGGCACCGCATATTTGGACAACAAGCGTGTGATCAAGGCCGAGTACTTGGAGATCCCCAAGGGCTCCAAGCCGACCATCGACGCCAAGATGAGCCCCGGAGAATGGAAAGATGCGGTCTGCCTGTCCGGCGACATGTTGGACAACGGCCAGAACATCGGCTTTATCAACGGCTGGGAAGACACCCGTCATTGGGGCTACCTGAAGTGGGACGACACCAACCTGTATCTCTACTTCGTCATGTGGGATGAGTATTATGACTATGCGCCGGACAACAACCAGAACTGGGAATTCGACAGCATGGAGTTGTACTTTGACGGCGACAACAGCAAGACGCTCGATAATTATGACGGCGTCGACGACATTCAGATTCGCTTCAACCTTGCTCAGGAAGGCCTGGACGACATCGATGTCGGTTACGGGACCGGCCCAAGCTGGAACTGGGACAAGACCGGCACCGAGTATGCGACTCGCGAGACTGAGAAAGGTTGGGATCTGGAAATTGCCATCCCCTTGGCGAACATGCAGATTCCGGTCGGCCAGGATTTCGGCTTTGACTGGCAGCTGAACGACTGCGACGATCCGGGCGAGGATCAGAACCGCACCGTCTATCGTTGGTGGGCGCCCGGCGAACCGGAATGGAGAAATGCCTCCATGTTCGGTACCGCGGTGTTGTCCAAAGGCCAAGGCGTCAAGTCGCAGCCGGTTAAGGTCGAGTCCTACGCTCTGAGCCAGAACTATCCGAACCCGTTCAACCCGACCACGACGATTTCCTACTCGGTTGCCAAGGCCGGAAACGTCGAGCTCAAGGTCTATGATCTGACGGGCAAGGAAGTTGCCACCCTGGTGAACGAAGTAAAACCCGCCGGTCAGTACACGGTCACGTTTAACGGCCAGAACCTCACCAGCGGTGTTTACTTTTACACCCTCAAGAGCGGCGACCAGACCTTCACCAAAAAGATGTCTCTGGTCAAGTAACCCGACCCGAGCTTGATTTCAAGTCCCGAGAGTTCCTCTCGGGACTTTTTTTTTGCAGATGCTCTGCAAAGTTTATATATTTCCTTTCCTTTGAACGGATGAATCGACAACTGAAAGGATGACCAGTGGAAAAAGGCTCCCTTTCTCTATCTGCCCGTAAAAAGCGGTTGTTTTCACTTTTTGCGTATTTGACGCCCTTTTTATTTCTTGTTCTGCTCGAATTACTTTTGCAGCTCGTGAAATACGGCGGCGATCAGCGCCTCTTTGTGACCGGCCCGGAAAAACAGATCTCCCATTATTGGATGTGCGGCCAGGAAGTCGGCAAACGCTATTTTTTCATGCAGAATACCAAACCTTCTCCGCCCAAAGATTTGTTCCTCAAGAAAAAGCCGGAAAACGGCTACCGCATTTTCGTCATGGGCGGATCGACCGCTGCCGGCTTTCCCTACGGCAAGAACGTTATGTTCTCGCGCATCCTTCATTTCCGGCTTCAGGATATCTTTCCCGACAAGCATATCGAGGTGGTCAATACCGCCATGTCGGCAGTCAACAGCTATACTCTGCTCGATTTGACGGACGAAATCCTTGACAAACAGCCCGATGCCATCCTCATTTACGCAGGACACAACGAATTTTACGGCGCCTTGGGAGTCGGGTCGACGGAATCATTGGGAAGAAATCCTCAAGTCATTTATGCTTATCTCAAGCTCAAACGCTTCAAGACGTTCCTGTTGGTACGCGATCTAGTCGGTGCGGTGCGCAAAGCATTCATACGAACAGCGGGCGGCGGCACGCGACTCGATCCCTCGAACACGCTGATGGCGCGCATCGTTTCCGAAAAGGCGATCCCTTATCAGAGCGAGCTTTACAAGCAGGGCGTCGCGGTTTATCGTGAGAACCTGCGGCGTATCTTTTCCAAGGCCAAGAAAAGGGGTGTGCCGATCATCATCAGCGAGCTGGTCAGCAACATCAAAGATCAGCCGCCGTTCGTTTCAGTCAAATATGATACCTTTCCACCCGCATCTTTTGCCTACGAAATCGGCAGAAAGCTGATCGACCAAGGCCAATTTCAGGACGCCCGCATTGCCCTGACGTATGCCAAGGACCTCGATGCACTGCGATTCCGAGCCACAGAAGAGATGAACGCAATTATCCACGAAGTGGCGGCCGAGTTTAACGCTCCGGTAGTGCCGATGAAAAACTATTTCGAAGCCGCCTGCGAGCACGGGTTGATCGGCAACGAAGTGATTTTGGAGCATCTGCATCCGAACATCAAAGGCTATTTCATCATGGCGGATGCATTTCTCAATACCATGCGGGACAACGGCTTAATCGCTGCCCGATGGCCGGAGCAGCGCATTCTGCCCTCATCGTACTATGAGCAGACATGGGGATTGACGGCGCTCGACACGGTCGCCGCGGAATACAGCATTCGCTACTTACGGGGCGGGTGGCCGTTCAAGCCGGAGACCGAGCCCAATCGAACATTGGAGACGCTTATTCCCAGGACGATCGAGGACTCGTTGGCGCTGCGGATTCTGGTGGATTCGAATTATTCGCCGGTTGCGGCGCACGCCGATCTCGGTCGCTACTATCAGAAAAAGGGTGATTATGAAAGGGCTTTTCGCGAATACAAAGCCGCCTATTACAGTATTCCCTTCGAACTCGAGTTCTACGAGGGAGCCGTCGAAAACCTTGTGCGTTTGAACCGACTTCCCGAGGCTTTGCGGGTTCTGCAGGTTGCCAACCGCTACGGACGCACCCCATTTACAGATAAATGGACCGGCACGCTTTTGGCCATGGCGGGAAAGCTTCAAGACGCAAGGCCGTATTTGGAACGGGCCGTCGAGGCCGCACCGAATGACAAACAGGCTTTGCGCAATCTAAAAAAGGTTTATGACGGCCTCATGATGAAAGACAAAGCAGCGGAAATTGCCGCAAAATTAGGCGAAGAAGAACAAGAGGCGGGCAGTTTCAATCCCTTAAGCGACGAGGATAAGCAGCGCTTGGCTTATACCGCCATGCTGAAGCAGGCGCAGAGCTTGATGCAGAAAAAAGATTATAACAGTGCCCTGCGATTCTTCCGACGGGCGCATGCCATTCATCCGTCTTCTCAGACGCTCAAATGGGTCGGCATGCTCGAATTGGCCGTTGGCGATCTTCAGGACGGTGTTCCGCATTTGGAAGAGTATTTGCAGGAAGCGCCTTCAGATTTTGAAGCGGCCTATAATCTGTGCCAAGCCTACATCAAGCTTTCGCGCAAACAGGAGGCGCAGGAGTTGATGAAAAAGCTTGACAAGCTGCGGCCTAATTTCAAGGATCCGCAGAATTTGCGCGGTAAAATTGCGCAGCTGCCCTAAGCGCAAGCTGTTTGTTGCAATTAAGAAAAGCAATCCCTATATTCCAAAAAACCTGAAGGAAAGAGAATGAAATGAGCCCGACGTTTTTGACTTCTCTTTTAGCCCTCGGCGGTCTCGGCTTGCTGTTCGGCGCCGGATTGGCCTTTGCTTCACAGAAATTTGCGGTGTTTGTCGATCCGAAGGTGGAGGAGATTTTAGCCGCTCTACCGGGCGCCAACTGCGGCGCCTGCGGTAAACCCGGATGCGCCGCTTATGCTGAGGCGGTGTCCAAGGGAGAAATTCCGCCGAATCGCTGTTCTCCCGGTGGTGCCGAAGTTGCCAAACGATTGGCCGCAATCATGGGAGTGGAAGCTTCTGTTGCCGAACCGAAAGTGGCGGTAGTACAATGTCAGGGCGGCAAAGCCGAGGCAGTGGAAAAGTTTGTCTATCAGGGACCGCAGGACTGTACGGCTGCCACCCTGGTCGGCGGCGGGCACAAAGCCTGTTCTTACGGCTGCCTGGGACTCGGTTCCTGCGTCCGCGCCTGTCCCTTTGGAGCAATGTACATGAGTGAAAACGGCCTGCCCGTAGTCATCGAGGAAAAATGTACGGCCTGCAACATTTGTGTGGTTACTTGTCCTCGGGGCATCATGGCGCTCATTCCCCGCAGTCAAAAAGTTTACCTGGCCTGCGTTTCGCAGGAAAAGCTAAAAGCCGTCAAAGCGGTTTGCAGTGTGGGGTGTTATACCTGTAAAATATGCGTGACTCCGAAAGTTACGCCGAGCGGTGCTATTGAAATGGAGGGCAACCTTCCGGTGATCAAAAATCCGACCAGCGAAGATCTTTATACTGCGGCGGAAAAGTGTCCGGCCGGCTGCTATGTTATACGCGAAAAAAATCCTTCGGCCGTTGCAGCGGTCGAAAGTCAGGAATCTATTCAATCATAAAGGATGCTTTTATGAATCCAACTTTTGATCAAGTCGAAGCGGTTCTCGATATGATTCGTCCGGCATTGATGGCGGACGGCGGCAATGTGGAACTCGTCGATGTGACGGACGGAATCGTCAAGCTGCGGCTGCAGGGTGCCTGCCATGGTTGTCCCATGTCGCAAATGACCCTGCGCATGGGCATAGAGCGCGAGCTGCGCAGACATCTTCCCGGCATTCAACAGGTCATCTCCATCTGATCCAAGGCGGTTTCAAGACCGCCTTTTTTGTTGCGCAGAGGATGAGTAATGAAATTTCTTCTTGCTCCGGATTCATTCAAGGAGTCTCTGACGGCGCCGCAGGTCTGCGCTGCGATGGCTGAGGGCATACTCCGCGTTTTTCCTGAAGCGCAGATTGTCTCGCTGCCTCTGGCCGACGGAGGCGAAGGAACGGTCGATGCAATGCTGACGGCGCTCGGCGGACGAAGAATGATTTCGACGGTCAAAGGTCCGTTGGGCGAATCGGTGCAGGCCGCTTGGGGAATTCTGTGGGATGGTTGCACGGCGGTCATCGAAACCGCTGCGGCAGCAGGCCTCTCTTTGGTGCCTAAAACACAGCGCAATCCGCTGAACACCACGACGTTCGGATTAGGGCAACTGATTCGGCAGGCTTTGGAGGAGAACATAAAGACGTTGCTGGTCGGTCTCGGCGGCTCGGCGACCAACGATTTGGGGCTCGGCATGGCGCAGGCTTTAGGCGCCCTGTTTTTTGACGAAAGCGGCGACGTCATTGACTCTCCCCTGCGCGGTAAAGACCTGGAGCGCATTCGTCGCATCGATCTGTCGCATCTGGACCCGCGCATTCAGCGCATCAAAGTGATTGCTGCCTGCGATGTCGACAATCCCCTGCTGGGGCCGCGCGGCGCCGCGCGCATATTTGCGCCGCAAAAAGGAGCTTCGCCCGAGGACGTCGAGAAACTCGAAGCCGCTGCAGCGTCGGCTGTCGTTCTGCTTGAGGCAGAGACCAAGCCGGTTCGCGATCTGCCGGGAGCCGGGGCTGCGGGCGGTCTTGGTGCCGCATTTTATGCTTTATTCGATGCCGAGCTTCGTCCGGGCATCGAGCTGGTTCTGGACGCCTATCGATTCGATGAACACCTGCCCGGAACCGACTTGGTTTTGACCGGCGAAGGCAAAGTCGATGAACAGACCGCTATGGGAAAGGTTATTTCCGGGCTCCTGCGTCGAACGGCAGCGTACGGCACACCGGTCGTTGCGCTGGCAGGCTATGCGGGGGACGCCTCTGCTCTCCTTCCTAAAGGCTTGAGTGCTCTCTTTAGCATCTGCA
>JAPDQV010000026.1:48630-50991 GCA_034505495.1 candidate division KSB1 bacterium
GCCATGATCCAAGCGCCAGCCTTAATCAGCCGCACCGCAGAGCAGGTCGTTCGGACTTTTGCTGCCGGCAAACTTTCAAATCTAGGCGATTAATACTCTCTTCCGACTTTAATTTTCTTGCATCTCCCTTTACAATCTCTTAATTTCGCTTATCATTCGATGCGCTATTCGGGAGAGTGCCATGAAAAAGCTTTTTTCTTTCAGCATCATACTCAGCCTATCCCTGCTGACAAGTTTTTGCGCCGGCCGCCGTCAGACGGAAATCGCTTTGATTCCCAAAGGAACAGACATCCTTTTTTGGAAAGCGGTGCATGCCGGCGGCGAAAAAGCGGCGCAGGATTTCGGCGTCAAAGTCATTTGGCAGGGGCCGCAAAAGGAAAGCGATCGAGAACAGCAGATCAACATTGTGCAGAATTTCATCAGCCGCGGCGTGAGCGCCATCGTCTTGGCGCCGCTGGATGAGAACGCTCTGGTGCGTCCGGTGCAGGCGGCGCTAAAGCGTAATATTCCGGTGATCATCATCGATTCGGGCCTCAAGGGCGAAGGCTATCTCAGCTATATCGCCACAAACAACTATGCCGGGGGTGCTCTGGCGGCGCAAAAGCTCGTCGAGATGCTCGGCGGCAGCGGCAAAGTCATTCTCATGCGCTTTAATGAGGGCAGCAACAGCACCCACGAACGCGAAGAAGGCTTTTTAGCCTGGTTGCGGGAAAATGCGCCGCAGATTACGGTTCTTTCTTCTGATCAATACGCCGGAGTCACCATAGAGCTGGCGCTGAAAACCGGTCAGAATCTGCTCAACAAGTACTCGGATGTCGACGGCATCTTTTGTCCCAACGAATCGACGACTTTCGGCATGTTGCGGGCGCTCAAGACGGCCGGCAAGGCGGGTAAGGTCAAATTGGTGGGATTCGATTATACGGAACCCATTGCCGAGGCTATACGAGCGCGTGAAATCAGCGGCGTGGTGGTACAAGACCCATTCGGCATCGGTTACCGAGGCGTCGAAGCGGCGGTCAAAGTTTTGCGCGGAGAAGAGATTCCCCGACGCGTCGAGACGCCTGTGGTGTTCGTAACCGCCGAAAACATCGACGATCCGGCGGTAAAAGCCGTCACCTCGCCCGACATCGACAAGTGGCTGACCGGCCGATGAATCCTCTGCTCGAAATGAGGGGCATCAGTCGGCGGTTCGGGGCAGTAATCGCTCTGCAAAACGTCGACTTGACGGTGCGTCCCGGAACCGTGCATGCGCTGATCGGTGAAAACGGCGCCGGAAAAAGTACGCTCATGAACATCCTCTGCGGCGCTCTGTTGCCCGACTCGGGCGCCATGAGGCTGGACGGTCGGCCGTATGCGCCGCGCAATCCGAAAGAAGCGCGCGCCGCAGGTATCGGCATGATTCACCAGGAACTGACTTTGGCGCCGCACCTGACGGTCGAAGAAAACATAACCTTGGGCGCCGAGAGGCACCGATTCGGCATTTTGCAGCATCTTCGGGAGGATGTGCGGAAAGCGCTGAGTCAACTCGGGCATGGAGAGCTCGAGCTTGACGCGCCGGTCATGACGTTGAGCGTCGGTAAACAGCAGATCGTGGAAATTGCCCGCTGCCTTTTGCTGCGCTCAAAGCTGATCGTCATGGATGAGCCGACCAGCTCGCTGTCGGCTGAGGACACGCAAAATCTCTTCAAAGTGATCAAGCGTCTGCGTAACCGGGGGATTACGGTCATTTACATCAGCCATTTTCTTGAAGAGATTCAAGAGATCGCCGATGAGTATACCGTCCTGCGCGACGGTCGAACGGTTGCCGCCGGAATCATGGAGGAAACCACCATTCCTCAGATCGTTTCGTACATGATCGGTCGAACTCAAGAGGAAATGTTTCCGCGTCTTCCCCACTCCATCGGCAAAGAATTGCTTGCTGCACGCGGTGTTAGTCGCATGCCGAGAGTACGGAACGTCGATTTGACGCTGCATGAGGGGGAAATTCTCGGCATCGCGGGATTGATCGGCTCCGGCCGTACCGAACTCCTGCGCTGTCTGTTCGGCCTGGACAAAGCTTCCGGCACCTTGACCCTCGACGGCCGGACGATCGATCTCGGCAAACATTCGCCGCAAAAGGCGTTGGCTTTGGGCATAAGTCTTCTCAGTGAAAACCGCAAGGAAGAAGGTTTGGCGCTGCAGCGTCCGATCCGCGACAACATCACCTACTCGGCGCTGCCGCGCTTCACCGGTTTTGCCGGCCGCATCGACGAGCGGCGAGAAACGGCTGCGGCTGTCGAGTGTGCGCAACAGGTCAACCTGCGCTTCAATCACCTGCTCGACCCCGTCTCTTCACTTTCCGGCGGCAATCAGCAAAAAGCG
>JAPDQV010000027.1:0-28191 GCA_034505495.1 candidate division KSB1 bacterium
TTGCGCATAAGATCACAAATTCTCATGTGATTTTCATATCGGTCTTTGTAAAGAGCCTCTCTCTGCAAAGGCGTCAGCTTGGTTCTCTTGTGAATGACCATGGGATTTCCTCCTTAATGGATTAGTTGTGCAACTGTAGCAAGTTAGGAAATCCCGATAACTTTAAACAACGCTAAATTAACTTACACGTTAAAGTATAAAATATTTTTCCAATCCATTACTTTTGGAATATACTTCGGCTCTTCATCTGTTGAATTCAATGTAATATTTACCAAATTAATTTAATTGTTTAATTTTAAGGAGGAGGTATGGGGCTGTTCAATTTCATCAAAGGTGTAGGAGCAAGCATTCTAGGGAAAGGCAAAGAGGCGGAAAACGTCAGACAACTGCTCGAATCGTCCTTAGGAGACAAAATTACCAATCTTCAGGTTACCTTTAAAGACGGTCTGGTGACGCTGGCGGGACAATGCGATTCACAGGCGACCAAAGAAAAGGCGGTGCTGCTTGCAGGTAATGTCAAAGGTGTTGAAAAAGTTAATGATGACTTGTTAACGGCGCCGGTCGAGAAAAAGGAAGAGGCGGAATTCTACACCATTCGCCCGGGAGATACGCTCTCCAAAATTGCCAAAACGTATTACGGAAATGCCAACAAATACCCCATAATTTTTGAAGCCAACCGAGAAGTCATCAAAGATCCCAATTTGATTTATCCCGGCCAAGTGATTCGAATTCCCAAACTTCCTTCCTAGTCGATGACTCGGTGAAAGCGATTATTACTCCAACACACGAGGCTTAAGCATGAGCGATCTCATTCAAGATTTTCTCAAATCCGTAGGGCCGTCTTTTTCGGCTCAGGCTGCTGCCGCTTTAAATCTCAACGCTTCTACGGTTGAAAAAATGCTGCCGCAGTTGGCGCCGTTAATTATCACCGGATTAAAGAAACAAAAAGATGAATTCGGCGGACCGGCGCGTATTGATCACATCATCAACAAGTACGGGAACGTTTCGGCGTTGGCCAACATCGGCAGTCTTTTCGCGGAAATGTCGAAACAAAAAGCCGACGCGACGTTGGGAGGCCTTTTGGGCAGTGCCGGAACAAAGGCCGCCGAAATTCTGGCAAAGCAATACAAAATCAAAACCGATCAAGTGGCCAAGCTGATTACTTTTCTTTCACCCGTACTGCTGGGGTATTTGGCCAAAGCGAGGGATACCGGCGCCGGACTCAACGGTATCGCTGCCTTACTCGACCGGAACGGCGACGGCTCCAATTTTGACGATGTGGCGGGATACTTGTTGGGCGGCTCCGGAAATAAAACCGTCGAAGCCGTCGGTACTCTATTGGGCGGTCTATTAAAAAAGAAAAAATAAAGGCGCTGTTTGCGGTTGAACTTTGCCTGGGAGAAACTATGCTTAAAGAATTCAAAGAATTTGCCATGCGCGGCAACGTTGTGGACATGGCCGTCGGCATCATCATCGGCGCTTCTTTCGGCTCCATCGTCTCTTCCTTGGTCAAGGACATCCTTATGCCCCCGATCGGCCTTTTGCTCGGCAAAGTCGATTTCAGCAACCTGTTCTTGGTTCTGAAGCAGGGCAGCGAGCCCGGACCGTATACCTCCCTGGCTGCCGCTCAGCAGGTGGGGGCCGTTACTTGGAACTATGGTTTATTCATCAATGCCGTAGTCAACTTTCTTATCGTGGCTTTTGCCGTCTTTTTGCTGATTCGCGGCTTGAATAAGCTGAAACGACAAGAAGCGGAAAAGCCCGCAGCTCCGCCGCCTCCAAGCCCTGAAGTTGTTTTGCTCACTGAAATTCGCGACTTGTTGAAAGGCCGATGAAAAAAATAAAAAGCCCGATCTTGGCAGTCGGGCTTTTTCGTTTTAAAAAGCAGGTAAAAGTTCGCCGTCCGAGTTTTTGAAAAACGGCGCCCAAACGAAATTGACCAAAAGAACAGTAATCTGCGTTTTGCTGGGACGAATGACGGTCGGTTTTAACGTCAGATCCGAACCGTCCGCCTTTGCCGGTAGGGCTTCTACTTTGCTTTGCAGCTCGCGCTGCAGTTCTGCCAGCTCGGCTGTCAATCGCTCCAGCTCTTCCTGGGCGCGCTGTACGTCTGCCGCCTCTTTGGCCGTTTTACCCGCATTGCGAAAGGCGGAACCGGCTCGCGACATGGTGGACAGGCTCATCTTTTTCCGCCCCATAAAAGCGCCCAGAACGGTAGCCCCAAATGAAATTGCCGTGCTGAGCTTTTGCTGGTCCGCCTGCGCCTTCTCACGCGCATAGCGTTCTTCTGCTCTGATCACTTTGTTCTGCAGCGCCTCGATTTTTTTCTCATATTCGCGGCGAATGGCTTCCACCTGTGCATCGCGCAGTTCCCGCGACTTGAGCGCCAAGCGGATGCGAAACTCCCTTTCGCTTTCCCCGGGCTCCGAGGTGATTTTCAATTCTTCGCATGTATAGAGGACAAGCTTTTCTTCTGTACCGAGATAGGCTACGAAGAGGTTTTGCCAAGCGGTATAGTTTTTGGCCGCTTTGGCCGCCTGAGGGACTTCTTCGTACTCTCCTTGGGAGGGCGGGGAGGAGGAGAGCTCCGCTTCCGTGCAAGGCGCTTCGACGCCGCGGCTCCAATCAACGGCAAGCGCACCGTCGCTGATCGGTGTAATCCGCCGTACCTCTTTGCTCAAATCGATGCCTTTCGTTTTGTCTATGAAACTCAACTTTGCGCTTCCCCATAAGTAAGGACAATATAAAAGAGTTCCTTTTTCGGGTACGAGTTTGCGAACGGGTAAATAGAGCGTACGGATTTCGCTTGGGAGAGACGGCTGCGGCGATAAAGCGCCGACTTTTGCCCGCGCCTTTTCGGCTGGTGCCGGGCTGGGCCGCGCGCTCGTCAGCGTTTTAATCTGCTCGCGCGTCAGAGGGCCGTAAAGATAGGACATCGCCCAACGGGAAGAAAACACGACCGGTCCTTTTTCATGTACGCTGTGCATGAGGAATTGGCGTTTGTTCAAGCCGGTAATGAGTTTTGACAGCTCGGAGCGGCTTAAAGCGTTTTCACCCGCGCTTAGGCTGCTCAGACCGTCGAGGATGCGATCGCGGTCGCGCTCAGTCTGCAGTCTGCCGATAAACCAGGTGCCGATGTTGGAAAGCGCCTTATAGTCGAGATCCACCGGATTCTGCGTAGCCAGGACCACGCCGATGCCGAAGGCGCGTCCCTGCTTGAGAAGAGTCAACAAGGGCTTTTTGCTTGGCGGCTCCCCGACCGGCGGCAGATAGCCGAACAGCTCGTCGAAATAAAGGATCATGCGCAGAGATGGAGTGCCGGGTTGCATGCGCATCCAGCCGACCAGTTGATTGAGCAGAAGCGAAACGAAAAACATACGTTCCTGGTCGGACAGATGGGCGATGTAAAAAATGGAGCAGCAGGGTTTGCCGGAGGGGGAATAGAGCAATGTTTCGGGCGAGAGGTCGGCGCCCTCCAGCCAGGCGCTGAAGCCGGGTGCGGCAAGAAAGTTGTTGAGCATCATAGCCAAAGCAAAACGGTCTTTGGGAGGGAAAAAAGAGTCCACGTCAAAAACGCCGATCTGCTTAACCGGCGGCGTCTGGACGCTTTGGATCAGGCGCGCCAGATCGAGGTCTTGACCGGCGGTCCAGAAATGGCGGAGGATCGTCGACAGCAGGATGTGTTCGCGGCTTTTGATCGGATCCGCATCAATTCCCAGCAGTCCGAGCAGGCTGCCGACGGTCGAAGCGACCCGTTCGTTCAGGGCGTCATCGTCCTGCAGGACAACCGACGGCGGAGCAGCGAAGGATTTCAAGATGGAAACCTGCATTCCGGCGGTGCTTCCGGGCGTATAAATGTTAAAGTCTGCTTTTTGGCGCATCATGGCAATGCGTTCGCCGCTTTGTCCCCAGCTCTGCAGGCCCTGACGCCATTGCTCGGCCAGTTTCGTCGCGTATTCGGAAGGCGTCATGTTTTTGGCAGCAGCCTCGCTCTCATTGACCCAAGGAAGAAAGTCTTTCGGTTCTAGGTTCGGAAAAGTCAGCAACAGATTGGTCATATCCCCTTTCGGATCGATTATAATCGACGGAACGCCGTCAATGGCAGCCTCCTCGAGCAAGGAAATGCACAAGCCGGTTTTGCCGCTTCCCGTCATGCCGATGCAGACCGCATGGGTTGTCAGATCTTTCGAATCGTACAAAAGAAGTTGATCCAAGAGCTCCTTGCTGTTCGGGTCCAAAAGCTTTCCGAGGTAGAATGCGCCTAATTTTTCGAAATTTTCCATTTTTGCCTCCGAAAATACCAAATATACGCTGATGGAAAAATCATCATCAATTTGTAAAGTTATTCACAAAAATCAAGCTGATTTTCAACTATCTGCTTGATCGTAATTGGGAGAGAGGCTATATTTCGATGTCATTATGCCTATATGCGGCAGCAGAGGATAATTGCATCAATGGACGGGCGTACAAGATCTCTCCCGCAAGGGGTAATCGGGCTGTTTATTTTTCTCTTTTCGTTGACGGCGGCCTTCAAGACGGCCGATTGGAGCTTTTTCGAGTTTCTGCATCTCAAGAGCGTCAATGCTTTTTTTCGTGTTCGCGGCGCCTTGGCGGAGGCAGACTCGTCGATCGCGCTTGTTCTCATCGACGACCGGACTCTGCAGCAGCTGCCTCATCCGTGGCCGTTTCCCGGCTCGTATTACGCGCGGATTGTCCGCAATCTGACGCGCGCCGAAGCGAAGCTCATCATTTTCGACCTCGAATTCATCGAGACCAACGCTGCGCGTCCTGAAGAAGATTTCGAATTTGCCGAGGCGATTCATGAGTCGCAGCGCACCATCCTCGCCGGAAAAATCGTCTACGAAATGAGCAAACGCGGACGCCCCAAGGGTTATCTGCTGCGGCCCAATCCCTGGCTCGAAGAGGTGGCCGCTGGCTGGGGTCTTATGAATCGTGTGGAGGACTCGGACGGCTTTGTTCGTCGATATCCGCTCTTTGAACAAGTCGACGGCCGTGTCTATTATCCTTTGGCCGTGTCAGCCGTTCAGCTGCTGGAAAAGCCGATCATCCCGGAGGAGGCCAACCGACGCGGAGGCGAGTTTATTTTAGGCAAATATCGTATTCCCAAAGCGTCGGAAAACACCATGCTGATCAATTTTGCCGGTCCCCCCGGTAAAAGCTATCCGACCTTTTCCTTCCTGCAGTTGTTGGATGATTCAAGCCTTTTTCGCCCTACAGATGATTTCGCGACTTTTGAAGAGATTTTACAGCATAAAAAATTGGCAGGAAAGATAGTTTTTGTCGGTGCCTCGGCCTCCCTTATCGGCCAAAATCGCCGCGTGCCTTTAGTGGGGGATCCTGAGGGATACTATGAAATGTCCGACGCGGAAGTTCATGCCCATGCTTTGAGTACCATCCGGCGGGAGACGTTCATAAAACCGGCCGATCCCTTTATGCAGGCGGTCATATCGATTGCCTTTGTCTTGGCCGTGTTGTGGTTTTCCTTCGGTCAAAAGCCGGCGGCCGGGTTAACGGCTATTGTGTTGCTTTTTATTCTCATGCAGGTTTTGGCGTTGTTTATCTTTATCCGCAAGGGGCTGCTGCTGAACTTGACGCAGCCGACCATCGGCGCCGTTTTCGCTTATTTATCCATCGTCATCTATAAATGGCGGAAAAGGCGTAGCGAGCGGCTGCAGATTCAGACTTTATACAGCCGAAGAATATCACCGGAAGTGGTGGAAAGACTCAGGCGATACGGACAGTTCACGGAAAAAGGCTTGCAGAGTTCCCCCACAACGCTGCTTTGCGGCAAGATCGTCTTCGATTCGGCCGAATTCGCATCGAACGAACCCGCGATCCGCAATGAAATCGAAGACTTTTTCAAGAGCGCAGCCCGTTTGACGCTGCGGCGCGAGGGAAGTCTTGAATACGTATTCGGCAGCAACTTTGTCTCTGCTTTCGGCATTCCGCTCAAAGCGGCCGATCATGCCGACCGAGGGTTCGCGGCAATGACGGAAATCCTTCAGAGCTGCCTGAAACGGTATGAAAAAATACAAGATGCCTGGAGGCCGAAGGTAATCTTGGCGCTTCACTCGGGCGAAATGATGCTGGCGGATCTCGAAAGCTCGGACATGCCCGATTATCGTCTGGTCGGTAACGGTGCTGATGTTGTCGTCAATCTTGCCTCAGCCAATTTGCTTTACGGCACTTCGGTGTTGATCAGCGAAAGCGTGCTTGCGGAAATGCATGCCAAACCTGTCGTGCGCGAAATCGATTGGGTTCGTTATGACTCGCAGCTGTTTAGACTCTACGAGCTGATTACCGAGGATGAATCAACGGATCGGGCCGAGCTTTTAGTGGATGAGTTTGCAGAAGGGCTGGCGCTTTACCGTAGTCGTTCCTGGGCAGAAGCGTTAAAGATTTTTCAGCGCATTCTGCGCCGTTATCCTGATGATGGGCCGTCACGGCTTTATCTTGTGCGGTGTCTGGATTGTCTCGAGCATCCGCCGGCAGATGATTGGGAGGGAATCTTTTGTCTTAACGAAAAACGGCCGCTCGTACGAACGGCCGTTAAAAAATAAGGGTTATCGGCTTACGCTATAATCGTTGCAGCCACGACTGTGCTTTAGGCACGTATTCGCTGTCGGGATATTGGGCAATTAACTGCTCGAAATAGGTGCGCGCCTTTTCGCGCTGCCCCATACGGTGATAGCAACGCCCAAGCATCAACGTTGCGTCGTCTTTTTTATAGCTCTCAGGATAATTAAAAACCTGCAGAAAAGCATCGGCTGCAGCACTAAAGTTCCGCTTGCCGAAATAGCACTCTCCGACCCAGTAGATGCAGTTGCTCGCTAAAGGATGGCTGGGATAGCTGTTACGCAGCATGGTAAAGATCTCGATCGCGCGGTCGTAATTGCGGTTGCCAAAGTTGCGCAGAGCTTCCTGATAGCTTGCATTAAAGTCCACTGTAGAGGTGCGGGCTTGGGCGAGTTCGCGCTGCAGCTCGGCAATGCGGGCTTCACGAAGTTGGATTTCAGATTTGAGAGAGTTGATCTCGCTTTCCCTTTGATTGATGAGCGCCTGCAGTTCCCTCAGTCTTTGCTGCAGCTGTTCGATGGTCATATCTTGCGTTGTGGCCGGCCGTGAGGGTGTCGCCGCAGGTGCTGGAGTCCGCCGGGGTTCCGGTTCTACGCCCAAACTACGCAAAATTTCCGCCGTTTCCTCGTCGATTTCAGGCTCCGCTTCGGGCTGGACCTGGGTGGTCGGCGTCGTTTCGGCAATCCACTCTTCTTTTTTCTCTTTCTTTTCTCCGGTGTAAAAGACGACTCCGACACGACTGTTGAAATAACCGTCCTTGGCTTTACCATATTCGCTGAATCCGTCCAAATCATCGGTGTTGGTAAAGCGATAATCGGCCATAGCCGTCAACGCGGTTCTGGGATTGATATAATAATCGAATCCGCCTCCGAACATGTAGGCCATATCCCAGAACGGTTTTCCCTCTATTGCCGGGTCGCCTATTGCCCACGGTTTTTCACGATGGTAGGTAAAGTTGATTGCTCCAAGGCCCGCCGTGGCATAAGGACGAAAAACGCCCGAAGAAAGGAGATAAAGGTTCGCTTTAAGATCGGCATTGAATACATTCGTGGTAAACGTGCGTTTGCTAAAGCCGTCGCTCAGCTGGCCGTAACCAACCCCAAGCGCGAGATTAAAACGATTGCTGAAGGGATAACGCAGTTGGCCTTCACCGGCAAGTGTGTAACCGGTATGGAGCACATCGCAATAAGGTTTCTGCAGCCCCAGATTGAAACCGATGCCCAAAGCCGGAGGCGTCTCCTGCGCCAGACTGGTTGCAGAAACGAGTAGAACAGCGGCAAGCAGCGCGCTATAGAGTTTCATAAGCTTCTCCTCAAATGCAATCGCAGCTTAAAAGCTTATCTTAAAAATCTAATTAACTCTGCAAGAGCTGATGGAATTGGGAGATGACCTCTTTGGGCAGAACGGATTCTATCCTGACTTTACGGCCGCTGTTCTGATTGTAGGCTTCGAGCAATGCCGCCACATCCTTCAACAGCTTTTCGATGGTTTCGCCGGATTTTTTCTCCTCCACGGCTTCTCTTAATTCCAGCAGCCGATCTCCCAATCTTTCAAAATAGTACTCACTCAACGCCGAACTTATTACGGCGCGTACTTGGAGGTCGATTTCCTCCTTGCGTACGAGAATGTTTCGTATCGTATCCTTGACTTGATAGATTTTCAGCTCTTTTTTAAGCGAGGCGTCGACGCCCATATATAAAAGAAGCGACGGGCTTTTTTTATAATAATCAGTTTTTGGAGCGATTTCCTGAAGGATATAACGTTCGATTACTTTTTTTTCCTCACTCGTAACTTTGCGATGGCTCGCATAACGCAGCGAGTTGACGTCCGCTGCATAGGTTATTTTGGGAAAATAAAACAGATCGTCCATAATAAACCTTTCGACTCTTGATGGTGCTATTTTACCTTCCCAAAAATATAACAAGATTTGTGCCGGCCTTTGCAAATTTCTACAACGAAAACAACCGCATGCGGACGATCATTTCACTAAATTTCGTTTTTAGCAGCCTTTTAATGAATTCTTTTACACCTGCCCCGCTCGGCTCGGCTTGACAGCATTTTCTGTCTCGAAAAACGACAAAAAAACGAGACGTGTGTTATATTTCGGAACAATGAATGTCGAATGCAAAATAATATAAAAATTCAGAATATGTCAAGCTTTTTCCGCTGCTTTTTATTGCAATTCCTGAAGGTTCGCCTTTTAGCTTGCTTTTTTATTGGGCGGTCCTTATTTTGCGCCGTCTGCATCGTTGACGACAATGGATCTTTTCGATTTCTTCGGCGGCGACCCGCCAACGATGACAGCAACTTGAAGTCGCATTGCTGGTTCGCTTTTCCTCGGCAGATAAAGATGGATGACCATCAACGGGAAGGCGTTTATGTCTCCGGTTGTGTCAACGATTGAGACCAAATGCAGACGATGTTACTCCTGTATCCGCCAATGTCCGGCCAAGGCCATCAAATTCGAGAAAGGTCAAGCCAGAGTTCTCGCCGAGCGCTGCATTGCCTGCGGCAATTGCATTCAGGTTTGCCCGCAACATGCCAAACGCATTCGCGACGGGACCGAAAAGGTGAAGGAGTTATTGCGCGGTTCCGCTCCGGTTTTTGCCGTGGTTGCACCCTCCATCGCCGCGGCATTTGACGACGTCTCGCCGCTGCAAATTGTTACTGCCCTGCGGCGACTTGGTTTTCAGGAAGTATGGGAAGTGGCGTTCGGCGCCGATCTTGTTGTCGAAGCCTATCGACAGATTTTTATCTCCAACGGCGCCTCCAAATGGATTTCATCGCCTTGTCCCGCCTTGGTTGTCTATATCGAAAAATACCGTCCTTCCTTAATCCCTTTCCTTGTACCGATTGTTTCGCCCATGATCGCCGTAGGTCGAGCCGTCAAACAAAAGTACTGCCCCGAGGCGGCCGTGGTGTTCATCGGCCCGTGCATCGCGAAAAAGAAAGAGATGGAAGACCCCGATCTTGTCGGAACTATCGATGAGGTACTCACCTATGATGAATTGGATTCGCTTTTTCGTGAAAACGGCATTGATGCCGCTTCGATGGCCGAAACGACTTTCGACGGACCGGTTGCCGATCTCGGGCGCGCTTTTCCGGTTTCCGCCGGATTGCTCAAATGTCTCGGCAAGACGCCCGATTGTCTGGAAACTGAGCTGGTTGTCTGTGAAGGAAGAGATCGGGTCATTGAGGTTCTTTCCTTTGCTGAAAACCAAGATGCTCATCCCCGTTTTTATGACCTGCTGTTCTGTCGCGGCTGCATCAACGGTCCGGTAATGAACACAGAGGAGCCGCTTTATCGGCGACTTGAAAGGCTGGCCGAATATATTCGGAACCATACGAGCGCGGAAAGGAAGGCCAAGGCGAAGCGGGATAGACAGAGTTACGCCGATGTCGATCTTGGCCGCCGTTTTAGCGTGTGCTGCATCGCCGAGGTGCAGCCGACTGAGGAACAGATTCGCGAGGTGCTCCGCCTGACGGGTAAATTGCGGCCTGAAGATGAACTGAATTGCGGCGCCTGCGGTTATCCCAGCTGCCGAGAAAAAGCCGCTGCCGTGGTGCAGGGGTTGGCCGAGGCGGAGATGTGCCTGCCGTATATGCTGGAGCGAACCGAACAGATCCAACGCCGTTTGGCTTCTTCGAATCGGCGCCTCAAAAAGTCTTTAGAGTCTCTCAAAGCGGCTCAAGAACAGCTGCTGCAGTCGGCAAAGCTGGCCTCAGTGGGCAAGCTTGCTGCCGGTGTGGCGCATGAGCTCAACAATCCATTGGGCGGCATTCTGCTTTATGCTAATATTTTGCTCAAAAAACTGGAAGACCACCCCTCAGCTGTTGAAATTAAGCAGATTGCCGCCGAAGCGGAACGGTGTCGGCATATTGTGCAGGGTTTGCTGGAATTTTCGCGGCAGGCGGGGCTCCATTGTCAAGCTGTGTCGATCCAAGAAATCATCGAAAGCACGCTCAAGCTGATCAACGAACAGGCTATTTTTCGCAACATCGAAATCAAAAAGTTCTATAATGAGCATCTGCCTCCGGTTTATGCGGATCGATTGCAGATTCAGCAGGTGCTGCTCAATCTTTTCGTCAACGCTGCCGAAGCGATGAACAGCAAAGGCGTCCTGACGATTGCGGTTCGTGAAGATAAGCCGGCAAAGCGCGTCTACGTATCGGTTCAAGACACCGGTACCGGCATGAGCAAAAAGGTACAGGAAAAGATTTTCGATCCTTTCTTCACCACCAAGCCGGTCGGCAAGGGTACGGGACTGGGCTTGGCGATCGTCTACGGCATTATCAAGCGCCATCATGGCGATATTCGTGTTGAAAGTCGAATCGGCAAGGGAAGCACCTTCACCTTCTATCTGCCGACGGCCGACTCGCCCGTTGCGGCAGGGGTTGCTGAAAAAAGGCTTTAGTATTCCTAAAAAAGTTTGTAAGTTTTGATTCAGTGAAACGACAGGTGGATCATGGCGAAAAGAGTCCTTTTGGTCGATGACGACGCCGATTTTTTAGAAATCCATAAAACGATTTTGGAATCGGGCGGTTATGAAGTGGATACGGCGGCGACGGGGCAGGAGGCTTTGGAAAAAATTCGCAGCCGCCGATATGATCTGCTGATTGCCGATTTGATTATGGAAGAGCTGGATGCCGGTTTTTCGCTGGTGTATGCGGTTCGCGAGGAGGAAAAAACGCGAGACTTGCCGATCCTCATGTTGACCTCGGCGGAGGAAAGGACCGGCTTTCGCTTTCAGCTGGATAAAGACAAGGAATGGATGAAGGTGGATGATTTTGCCGCCAAACCTCTTTCGCCGGCAGAATTGCTTAAACGCGCGGCAAAATTGACCGAGAATCGATAGGATAAAGAACGTGCCGAAGATACTGATCGTCGACGACGAGCAGGTGATCCGCTCCGGCTGTCGACAGATTTTAGAGATGAATGGTTATCAGGCGGAGGAAGCGGCCGACGGCCGCGAAGGCCTGCGGAAGCTTGCCGCCGAAGAGTACGACGTCGTTTTGACGGACATCCTGATGCCGGAAATGGACGGCATGCAGCTTTTGGAAGAGGCTTCCAAGCTGGGCAAGGATGTCGTGTTCATCGTCATAACCGGCTACGCGACTCTTGAGAGCGCCATCAACGCCGGGCGCCGCGGCGCATTTGACTATCTGCCGAAGCCCTTTAACGCCGACGAGCTGATCGCCAAGGTGGAACGGGCCCTCGAGCATCGCAATAACCTTATTGAGCTCCGTCGTCTGCGCGAGGAGCGGGACCGCAATCTTTTGGAATGCAGCAACGAGCGGGCGCGCACTCTGACCATCATCAATTCGATGAGCGAAGGTGTCGTCGCCGTCAACCGTAAGCGGCAGATCGTCCTCATCAATCCGGCCGCCGCCAAACTGCTCCGGTTCGATGATAAGCATGTGATCGGCATGCTTATTGAGGACACAATTCAAAATCCCGAGCTGCGCGAAATCATTTGTCAGAGCCTTGAGAACGTTGCCAAGACGCAGAGCTTTAAACGTCTCGAATTTACGACCTCATGGAACCGCACCTTGGAGGCCGGCATTACGCCGATCAGCGACGAAAAAGGGGAGGCAATCGGTGCGGTTGCGGTTTTGAGCGACGTGACTGAGGAGAAAAAGATCGAAAAGATCAAATCCGATTTCGTCAGTTATGTAGCGCATGAGCTCAAAGCGCCTTTGGGCGCTATTGAAGGTTATTTGAATTTGATCATCGAAGGAATCACAGCCGGCAATCCTGAAAAAGAGCGGGAGATGATACTCAAATCCCGCGATCGAGCGCGGGGACTCATTGCTTTGATCAACGATTTGCTTGATTTGTCGCGCATCGACCGCAAGCGCGCGCTCAAGGAAATGGGGCCGGTTGATCTTAAGGATCTGCTGCAGGAAACCCTGGATTTTTACCGTCTGCGGGCTGAAAACAAGTCGCTGCGGCTCGGATTTGCTGCGGAGGCCGATCTGCCGCCCATCCGCGGCAATCGGGAGGATCTCTCGCGCCTGTTCGCAAACCTGATCAGCAATGCCATCAAGTACACGCCGGACGGCGGCGAAGTCAAGGTGGATCTGCGTCGCACGAACGATCATGTGTGCGTTTCGGTATCGGATACCGGCATCGGCATCTCTGAAGAGGCACAGAAGTACATCTTCGATGAGTTTTATCGTGCGCCCAACGCGCTGGCTAAAAAGATTACCGGCACCGGCTTGGGGCTGGCAATCGCAAAAAAAATTGCCGAGGATCACCACGGCAACATTCGTGTGGAAAGTCGGGAAAATGCCGGATCGACGTTTCGGGTCTTTTTACCGGTACTGGATCGTTATGCCGCTCCCCTTGCAAATTCGGGTCACGCATGAAGGAGTTGAGAATGTTGGTCAAAGAGGTCGTGGAAAAGTTGGGTTTGTCCGTCTTTAGCGGCGAGGAGGCGTTGGAAAAGCCGGTCACCGGCGGCGTCGTTTCGGACATTTTGAGCGACGTCATGGCGCAAGCACATAAAGGGGAGCTTTGGGTAACCAACCAAACGCACGAAAACGTCTTGGCAATTGTCTTTTTCAAGGGACTGGCAGGGGTTATCCTGCCCGGGGGGCATCGTCTCGATGACGACGCGGCCAAAAAGGCCCTTGAAAAGCATATCCCCGTTTTTCTTACCGATCTTTCGACGTTCGAAGTGGTCGGCAGACTCTACGAGCTCGGCGTCGGGAGAATGTAATATTCCTCACAATTTACCGCAAAAAAGCAAAAAAATTTACAAAAACTGAAAAAAAGTCTTGACATCTTGCACTTGTTTTGTTAATATTGCCACGAGCAGCACGATAAAAGCAGTTTATGCTTAAGATAATGTTGAATCAAAATACATAATGGAAAGCCAGGATCGCATAAAAAGGCTGTTGAGTTACAGAAATTTGTTGACTCAACTGCAAAATTTGGGATTCGTGAAGGTTTTTTCCGACAATATTGCCGACAGCCTGGGGTTATCCGCCAGTTTGGTGCGCAAGGACTTTGCCGTATTCGGGATTTCCGGCACCCAAAAGGGCGGTTACGAGGTGGCGACGATCCTGGAAAAGATCAATTCCATTTTGGGCAAGGATCGGGTGCATAAAGTGATCATTGTCGGCGTCGGGCGATTGGGGAGAGCGCTTTTGCTGTACAGTCAAGGGTTCGCCGACGAGGGTATCCGAATCGTTGCCGGGTTCGACATCGATCCGGAAAAGTTCGATCCGAATGCGGAAGTACCGATTCTGCCGCTCAGCAAGATGTCGGAATTTATCCGCGCCGAAGCGGTGAAATTTGCCATTGTCACGGTTCCCGATGCGGCAGCCCGGCAGGTCATTGATCTGCTGAAAGCCGAACACGTCCAAGGCATTTTGAACTTTACTTCTCTAAAAGTAAAGAGCACGGAAGAGACGATCATCAGTCAAGTGAATATTGAACATGAACTAGCGCGCCTGATCTATACCGTAAACAGCCGAAACATCCAACAGTAGTATGGTAGTCCGGTAGTCCGATCTCGATCAACCGACTATACCACGCCTCTCCCACGGAAATCTGATTGCACCTGCGGCCTCAGGTTCGCATCAACACTGGGAGCAGAAAATGGTTGTTAAAGCTGTCGATTTTCTGGCGTTTCTGAAGAAAGCGGCGGAAACTCGGCTTGGGGGGATCGAGCAGGTGTTCGTTCCTGCTGCCGCTTCATGGAATCCTTCCTCCGGCACTTACTTTACCCGCCTTTCACCGAACAGCAGGCCTGTGCTGGATTCCTTCCGTTCCATCGATCCCGTCAAAATCCTTTATTACTTAACGCGCGAGCGTCTCACCGACGGTCGACCGGCAGTAGGAAAACGTCTAATCGTCGGCGTAAAGGGATGCGATCTTTCGGCGCTTCTTTTGCTGGATCAGGCCCTGCTGCACGGCGACTTTGTGGATCCAGCCTATGCCGAGTGGCGGGCATGCAGCTTGATCATCGCTGCAGACTGCCGAGACATTGCCGAAACCTGCCATTGTACTTTGGCGGGCGGCGTTCCATGGGCCGAGCGGGGATACGATGTCAATCTCGCCCAGGCGGACGATGTTTATCTCTTAACCGCCGCCACCGAAGCAGGCAAGGAATTTCTCGCGGCGCTTGCAAAAGAGGTGGAAACAAAGCCGGATGATGAGCAAGCCGCTCGGCGAGTCGACGAACAGCGGCAAGCGATCCTGCGTCGTCTAAATGAGCAGAATCGGCCTTTTGCCCGCGCGGGCCGCTATTTGGAATACCGCAAACCGACCAAGGATGTCTGGCGGCAAGCCTCCGTCTCCTGCATCGGTTGCGGCGCCTGCACACACATTTGTCCCACCTGCTACTGCCTTATCCTCAACGATGAAAGTCGAGACGGTCTTTTTATCAAGGAGCGTTCCTACGATTCCTGCCAATGGAACGGCTATGCGCGGGTCGCCGGCGGCGGCACGCCGCGGCCGAAAATGACCGATCGATTCCGCAATCGATACCTGTGCAAATTTGATTATATGCAGCACAATTTCGGACGACTCGGCTGCACCGGCTGTGGTCGCTGTACCGAAGCGTGCGCCGGAAAGATCGATTTCCGCCAAGTCGTCAAAAGTGTTGAAGACGCCGTTCAAGCTGCGTAAGCCAAATTGGAGAGTAAACCTATGGCTGCCGTTGCATCTCCCGTTGTGACGTTCGATCTGAAAAAAAATCCCTATGCGGTGATTCCTGCCGAAATCATTCAGGTCATCGAAGAATCGCCCTTGATCCGCACGCTGCGGCTCAAACCGGCGCGTCCGATTCCTTTTCATACCGGTCAGTTCATCGAATTAACTATTCCAGGCATCGGCGAAGGGCCTTTCACGCCTTCTTCCTCGCATTTCGTCTCGGATATCCTCGATGTGACGATCATGAAGACCGGTTTTGTGACCGAATACGTCCATCGCGCCAAGGTCGGAGACATCGTCGGGCTGCGCGGCCCGTTCGGTTCACGTTATCCGATCGAAAAATTCGAAGGCAAGGATGTACTGATCCTCGGCGGCGGCTGCGGGCTGGCGCCGTTGCGGTCACTTTTCCTCACTCTCCTGCACGAGTCGCACAAATACAAAAGCATTACCTTTTTGGCAGGCGCCAAATCGCCCAAGGACTGCATCTACAAAGACGAGGCGACAGAGTGGCGCAAGCATCCCAACGTCACGTTTCGCAGGACGGTGGACGCGGTGCCGCCGGGAGAAAGCTGGGAGGAGCAGGTCGGCGTGGCGACGGTGCTGCTCAAGGACATTACCATCGATCCGACCGACAATCCGGCAGTGGTCTGCGGCCCGCCGATCATGATGAAGTACGGTACGCTCGAGCTGCTCAAGTACGGCTACAAGGAAGAGAACATCTACCTGTCGATGGAAAAAAAGATGTACTGCGGTTTCGGTCAATGCCGCCATTGTGTCATGGGTAAATATTACGCCTGCAAGGACGGGCCGGTCTTTACCTATGCCCAGATCAAAGACGAGGAGGACATTTGGGAATGAAGCGGCTCTTTATCGACATTCCGGCGCTGTTGGCGAGCGGCGCGGCGGTGAATCAAATACAGTGCGAATACATGTATCACCGCAAAAACGACGGCGCATTGAACCTGCTCGAAGTGGCCGAGTTCGCCTCCTATTGTCGACGCTGTGAAGATGCCTTCTGCATCGCCGCCTGTCCCAAGGATGCGTTGGAACGCCTGGAGACCGGCGTCCTCAAACGGTGGAACATGCGCTGCGTCGGCTGTAAAAGTTGCGCCTTGGCCTGTCCCTTCGGCACGATTTTTATCGAAGTGATGAACTATATCAGCTCGAAATGCGACTTGTGTCTGAATCAGTTGGCCGATGATCCCGATTATCAGCCGCTGTGCGTGCGCACGGCGCCTGCCGGATGCTTTCAAATGGCCGAAGTCGCCGAAGAGCCGGCGCGATACGTCTTTTTTGTCGGCGAGCACCTGGCGGTCAAAAGTCCGAGCTGGCTGGTCAAGGAGGGCAAGCTATGAAGCCGGAATATCTGCTGTTTCTGCTGATCTTTCCCGGCCTGTTGTTTTCCGGAGTCGTCGGATTGCTCGTCGGTTGGGTCGACCGAAAAGTTAGCGCTCGTTTTCAATTCCGCGTCGGACCGCCGCTATGGCAGAATTTTAACGATTTTTTCAAACTGCTGGGCAAAGAAGTGATTATTCCCAGGGAGGCGGCCGGAAGTCTTTTTATTTCCGCGCCGTTTCTAGCCTTTGCCGCAACGGTGATGGTTTCGGCGATGATCGGCACCGCCCTATTTTTCCAGAAAGGCCTTGCGGGCGACCTGATCGTTGTACTTTACCTGATGATGGTGTTTTCCGTGATGGTCATTCTCGGCGGCGGCGCTTCCGGCAACGTCTATTCGGGGGTCGGTGCGGCAAGGGAAATCAAACTGCTATTGGCGGATGAGCTCGTCTTTCTTCTGGTCATGCTCGTGCCGATCATCAAGTCCGGTTATCAGCTTCGCCTGGATGCTTTGGCGGCAGCGCAGCAGGAGGGAGCGTTTCTGGCCTCGCCCTCAGGGATCATCGCCTTTATTCTCGGTATTCTCTGCGTCCAGGCCAAGATGACCTTGCCGCCGTTCAGCATACCGGAAGCCGAGACCGAAATCGTCGAAGGGCCGCTGATGGAGTACAGCGGGCCGCTGCTCGGTTTTTGGAAACTTACCCAAGCCATGATGTGGGTCTTTTTCCCCTTCCTGCTCATTCTCCTCTTTTGGGGCGGCTTTTCGTACAGAGGTTTGGGCATTTTGTGGTTTTTGTTGAAATACCTTTTCATTGTCGTGGTGATGATCATTATCAAGAACACGAATCCGCGCGTCCGCATCGACACGGCTCTTCACTTTTTCTGGAAAATTGCCGCGCCGTTGGCCCTGATTGCCGTCATTCTTGCCGTCATAGGAGCCTAATTATGGGATGGTACAACAAACGTTTGGCCAAGTCGATTTGGGTGTTTCACGTCAGCGCTTCGCCGTGCAACAATTGCGACATCGAAATTCTCGATCTCTTGACGCCGGCGTACGATCTGGAGCGTTTCGGCATCAAGCTGGTCGGCTCGGTGCGCCACGCCGACGTGCTGCTGGTTTCCGGCATCATCAACCAGAAAGTGGCACCGAAGGTCAAAAAGCTGTATGAACAGGCGCCGAAGCCCTGTTTTGTGGTCGGCATCGGCACCTGCCCTTCTTCGGGGTGCTGCTTTAAGGACAGCTATAACAAGACGGAAAAGTTTCAGGAGGTCATACCCATCGACCTGTACATTCCGGGCTGTCCGCCCAAGCCGGAGAACATGATTGAGGGCATCATGAAATTGGTGGAGGTGCTCAATGGCTGAGGTTCCTGATTTTTTTCAGGCAATGGCCGGCAAAATCGGCAGAACGATCCATAAAAAACGGCGCCATTATTTCGAAGTGCAGAACGAGAACCTCCATGAGGTGGTGACCTATTTATTCAAGACCATGGGCTGCCGACTGAGCACGGCAACGGCGACCGAGGTCTATCGCGGTATAGAGGTGCTTTATCATTTCTCACACGATCCGACCGGCACCTACTATTGTCCGCGCGTCTTGATGACCGACCGCGAAAAGCCGCAAATGAACTCGATTACGCCGATCGTGCCGGGCGCCGAGTGGATCGAGCGCGAGATGAGCGAGCTGTTGGGCATCGAATTCATCGGCCACCCGAAAAAAGTGCCGCTGCTGTCGCGCAACAATCCCGATTTCCCTGACAAACCGCTGCGCATACGGAGGACGACATGAGTCAAACCGGTCAAATCCCCGTCGGGCCTTTCCATCCGCTGCTCGAAGAAGCGGAGTACTTTAACATCGTCGTGGACGGCGAAACGGTCATCGATATCGAACTCGACATCGGCTGGATGCACCGCGGCCACGAGTTCATTTCCGAGCAGAAGACTTTTACGCAATCGATCTATTTGGTGGAACGCATCTGCGGTATCTGCTCCACTTCTCATCCCTTGGCCTGTGTGCATGCCATCGAGGACATCGACAATATCGAGATACCGGAGCGGGCCGCCTATATCCGCACGCTGATCGGCGAATTGGAGCGCATTCACAGTCACCTGTTATGGTTCGGCTTGGCGGGGCATTTCATCGGCTACGATACGGTGTGGATGTGGATGTGGAAGTATCGCGAGCCGGTTCTGCAGCTGTTCGAGATCATTTCCGGCAACCGCAACCATTACGGCATGATGCGTGTCGGCGGAGTGGCCAAAGATGTTGATCCGGCGCGGATTCCGGAAATGATGAATGTGCTCGACATGATCGATGAAAAAATGCAGATGCTGGCCAAAGTGGCGAATGACGATCCGGTGCTGCGTTCGCGACTCAAGGGCGTCGGCGTGCTTAAACACGAAGATGCGGTGGCGCTTTGCGCCGTGGGGCCGACCGCCCGCGCTTCCGGCGTGGACATCGACGTGCGGCGTGACGACCCAACCGACGCCTATGGATTGGTCGACTTTAACGTTCCGGTTCTCCACAACGGAGATGTGTACGACAAATTCGTCATTCGCGTGCTGGAAACGCTCGAATCGACCAAGATCTGCAGACAATGCCTCGAGAAACTCAAAAAGGTTCCCGGACCGATTCTCAACAACGTCAAAGAAATCGGCGAGGGAGAGGGGATTGGTCGATATGAAGCGCCGCGCGGCGAAGTTTTCCACTATATTCGCAGCGACGGCAGCAATCGACCCGTGCGCCATAAGGTGCGGGCGCCCAGCTATGTCAATATCCCGACATACGTCGCTTCGTGCAAGGGAATTCCGCTGGCGGATGCGCTCATCACGCTTGCTTCGGTCGATCCGTGCTATTGCTGCACCGAACGCTCGCTCAAGGTGGTCGATAAGAATCGTGATCCTTTTACGGTCGATCTGCTCAAGCTTTCCCGCGAAAAGACGGAAGCCATAAGGAGACAAATCCATGGCCGGTAATCCTCTTCTTGTTCTTGTGTTTCTGCCGATAATCGCCGCCCTTTTAATGCTTGCCATGCCGGCAACGATGCGCAAAGGCCTAGCTGTCGTTGTGACGGCTTATCTGCTTTGGCTTGCCTGGCAGGTGCACGGTGCTTGCGGACAGGCTGCTTCGATTGCCGGAATACCGATTTTTGCGACCGACGCCCTGGCGGGTTTTACGCTCTTTTTCATGCAGTTGCTTGCCTTTATCATTCTGATCTTTGCGCTGCAGGGCGTTGATGCAACTGTCGAAAAGCCCTTCTTTTTCTGGTTCATGATGACCCTTTCCTTTTGCAACGGTGCGGTGGTCAGCGATCATGTTTGGAGCTTTTTGACCTTTTGGGGGCTGGCCGGTGCGGCCTTGTTTGCAGTGGCGCTGCTCGGCAGGACGCCGGAAACGCCGCAGACTGCTAAAAAGACGTTCATCGTCATCGGCGGAAGCGACGCGTTTCTGTTGCTCGGATTGGCGCTTATGCTGAAAATCAGGCCCGAAACCAACGGTACTCTGTCCGCCTTCCATGCGCCGCTTGTCGGCGGCAGCGCGGTGGTCGCCTTCATTATGCTTTTGATCGCCGCTTTTGCCAAGGCGGGAGGATTTCCGCTGCACACTTGGGTGCCGGATTTCAGCAAAGATGCGCCGGTCGAAGGCGCGGCTTTGTTGCCGGCTTCGTTGGACAAGCTGCTCGGCATTTATCTGTTGGCGCGGGCCATGACCTGCTATTTTTCGACCGGAGTGGTCGTCAATCTGATCGTCATCACGCTCGGGGCCTTGACGGTAATCACCGCTGTCATGATGGCCATGCATCAATACAACGGGCGCAGGCTGCTGGGTTATCATGCCGTCAGTCAGGTCGGTTACATGATCATGGGCGTCGGCAGCGGCAGCGGACTCGCGTTTGCAGGAGGCCTGTTCCACCTGGTCAACCATACAATTTACAAATCCAATCTTTTCTTGTCGTTGGGAGCGGTTGAAAAACAAACCGGAACGAACGAATTGGATGAACTGGGCGGCATTTCCCATGTCATGCCCTTTACCTTCCTGGCTGCGTTGGTCGGGTCCATGTCCATTTCCGGTATTCCGCCGTTCAACGGCTTTTTTTCCAAATGGATGATCTATCAAGGGTTGTTCGAAAAAACGGCGGCTCTTCCGCGCGGACTGCAGATTTGGCTGCTGCTCTGTATTGTGGCCGCCATGTTCGGGAGCGCACTTACCCTCGCCAGCTTTTTGAAATTCATCTATTCCATTTTCCTTGGCCGACGCGATGCCAAGTTCGCCCAGGTTAAGGATGCCCCTTGGAATCAAAAAGCGGCGATGGTGCTGCTCAGTCTGCTTTGCATCTTTTTCGGACTCTTTGCCTGGGCAGTTCCCCTGCGCGGTTTTATTGTGCCGGCGGTGGCTGGAGCCGGCTTTTCTCTCGAATGGCTCGGCGATTACCACCCCTTACGATTCCTGGGCCTTTTCCTGGTGATTTTTGCCATGGGATTTGCTCTTTTTTGGGCGATTCGTCGTGTGCGGTATGATGATCTTTACCTCGGCGGCATGTCGCCCGAAGCGCGGTTTCGGTTCATCGGCACCGCTTTTTACAAAGAAATCCGCGAGATGACGCCGCTGAAGCAGATCTATCAGGCGGCGGAAAACAAGTGGTTCGATGTTTACGACCTCGGCAGCAAGGCCGTGCTGGCCGTAGCCGGTTGGACGCAAAAAGCACATCCGGGGTGGCTGCCGCTGTATGTTTTGATGATCATCGCCGGGTTGCTGGCGTTGCTGATCCTGCTGTGAAACGGAGGAGGCAGGCATGTTGACGGACCTTTGGCTGAACTTTCTTTTGCTGTTTATGATTTTCGCCTCGATCGTCGCCCTCGAACTGAAAGATGTGTTGTCGTCGATCATCGCTTTGGGGGTCGTCGGACTCGGCGTCTCTGTATCCTTTCTCATCCTCCAGGCGCCCGATTTGGCCATTGTGCAGTTTCTTTTCGAGATTTTTGCTCTTATCATTCTCATTCTGGCCTTTGTGAAAAAGCCCTTTCATGACTTTGCGCCGTCCGTACAAAGCCGTTGGATGAGCGTTTTGGCTGTGATCGCCGTGCTTGCGGTGCTCGGCCTAAGCTGGGAGGTGTTCCGCCTCATGCCGCCGTTCGGCGAGCCGCTGATGAAGACGTCGCAATTCTATCTCGAAAACGGCGCTGCAAAAACCGGCGCCGCCAACCTCGTTTCATCGGTCGTTCTCGATTTTCGCGGTTATGATACGTTCGGCGAGGTCACCATTCTCTTTACCGCCATTTTAGGAACTTTTGCGGTGCTGCGCTCGACGATCAAGGATAAGCACGCGGGAGGCAAGCATGAATAAAGGGATGTCTCTGATCGTCAAAACCGTCACGCGGCTGACGATTTGGATTATACTTTTATACGGCATCTATATCATTCTGCACGGCCATTTGACTCCCGGGGGAGGATTTGCAGGCGGCGTGGTTATAGCGTTGGCGCTCCTCAACGTGACCTTGGCTTACGGCCGCGAATTCGTCGAAAAATGGCTGCGGCTGCCGATCGTCGAACATGTGGAATCGGTCTGCTCGCTGGCTTATTTGCTGATCGGGATTCTCGGCATACTTTGGGGCGGAGCGTTCTTTGTCAATTTTTTAAGCAAGGGAGAGCTCTTTCATCTCATCAGCGCCGGCACCCTGCCGATTCTCAACATTATCATCGGGCTCAAGGTGGCGGTTTCGCTGTTTCTCGTGGTATGGGTCATTGCGGCAGTGAGAGTCTCGAAAGGAGAATCCGCATGAATCCTTATGTGCTTTGTTTTGCGTTGTTTTTGGTCGGCGTTTACGGCGTTTTGGCTAAACGCGATCTGATTAAAATCATTTTAGCGCTCGGCATTTTAGGCTATGCTGCCAATCTCTTCCTCGTACTGGTGGGCTATAGAGCCGATGCTCATTACCCGATCCTTGAGCCCGGGGTGCAACTCGGTCCGATGGTCGACCCCTTACCGCAAGCCCTGGTGCTGACCTCGATCGTCATTGAGTTAGGGACGACGGCGTTGATGGTCGCTTTGGCCATCCGGCTGTTCCAAAAATATGGAACCTTTGACATTTCCAACATCAGGAGGCTGCGCGGATGATTCCTTTGCTCATCGCCATTCCGTTGGGGACGGCCTTTCTCATCTCGCTCATCGGCGGCAAGAGGGACTTGGTCGCGGCCGTCCTGTCGTTGTGTTCTACGGCTGTTGTTTTGATCATGTCGATCGTTCTGTTTGCCGGCCTACATGGGCACACTCTTGTCTATTCGGTCGGCAAATGGCCTGCTCCTTTCGGCATCGTGCTGGTCATCGACGCCTTTTCTGCTCTCATGCTGATTCTGATCTATACGCTGGCGCTGACGTCACTCTTGTACGCCGTGCCCTATCTTGAATCACTCGGCCGCGACTGGAAATTCTATGCGCTCTTTATGCTGATGTTGAGCGGCATGACCGGCGTCATTATTACCGGCGACCTTTTCAACTTGTACGTTTTCATGGAAATCGGCTTGTTGGCCGCTTTTGCGCTCGTTGCCTTTGGCGGCGCCGCCGAAGAGTACGAGGCGGCGTTCAAATACGCCGTCATGGGCTCCGTTTCTTCAAGCTTTATTTTGATCGGTATCGCTGTTCTTTACAGCGCCTCATCGACGCTGACCATGGCCAAAATTGCCGAAACCCTTCCTTCGCTTGACCCCAAACTCGTCGGCTGGGTGAGCGCGCTCTTCCTCGCCGGCTTTGGACTCAAAGCGGCGGCGATTCCCTTTCATGCCTGGCTGCCAGATGCCCATTCATCCGCTCCGGCACTGATTTCATCTATGCTTTCCGGAGTGCTGATCAAAGCTCTGGGCGTGTACGTCCTCATCCGCCTCTTCTTCAATGTGTTCGGCGCCCCGCAGATGATCCTCTCCGTGGTGCTTGTTCTGGGACTCATATCCATCATCGGGGGAGTGCTGTTGGCCATAGCCCAGTGGGATATGAAACGGCTTCTTGCCTATCACAGCATCAGCCAAATTGGATATGTTCTTATCGGAATCGGCCTCGGTACGCCGCTGGGATTGTTGGGAGCCGTCTATCATTTGCTTAATCACGCCTTGTTCAAAGGCCTGCTGTTTTACAATGCAGGCGCCGTGGAAATTGCTCTCGGTACGCGCAACCTCAAACGCATGGGCAATTTGACAAAACTGCTGCCGACCACGAGCAATACCTCGATGGTGGCTTCGCTTTCGATTGCCGGCATTCCGCCTTTCAACGGCTTTTTCAGCAAGCTGATCCTTATTATTGCTGCAGTGCAGGCCGGGCAACCGATTACTGCCGTTTTAGCCGTCATCGGGAGTCTGCTGACCCTGGCCTCTTTTATGAAGGTGCAGCGCTACGGTTTTCGCGGTGAGCGCGTCATCGAGAAAGCGGAACCGATCGGCTGGAGCATGAATGCGGCGATGGTGATTTTGGCCGTCCTATGCCTGGCCACCAGCCTTCTGGTTGTTCCCGGAATCCGTGAGGTGGTCTTGTCGCCGGCAGTGCAGGCCGTTATGGCAAAAACCGGCTACGTGCACCTGGTGTTGGGGAGGTGACTATGACACAGGCAATGAAGAGCAGAATTACCGTCTTTATTCTATCCATGCTGGTATGGTTGGCGCTGGTCGGCGTGCGAATGATTGAAGAGGTGATTGTCGGCGTGATCGTTGCTCTACTGGTCTCGGCTGTCGCCGGCCATTTTCTCATAACGACGCAAAAGCAGCGCCATGCCGCCGTCCGTTGGCTATACGGTATAGGCTATTTTTTCCTGTTTATTTGGGAAATGATCAAAGCGAATCTGCATGTGGCTTATATCGTCATCCATCCGTTGCTGCCGATCAAGCCGGGTATTGTCAAGATCAAGACCGAGTTGACCAAGGACTCGGCCGTCACCGTGCTGACCAATTCGATTACGCTGACGCCAGGCACGCTGACCGTCGATGTCAATCCGGAGAAAAAGGAAATCTATGTGCATTGGATCGATGTGAAAGCAACCGACGTGGAAAACTGCACCCGGCTCATCGGCGCCCGCTTTGAACGCACGCTGAAGGAGGTTTTCGAATGAGAGTTCTGCGTTGGTTCATCGGTCTGGTGTTGATCGGCGGTTTTATGGTCGGCAATTTTTTCATCTACCAAGGGCCGCTTTTGGTCAAGTTCATTAATGTCATCCTCTTCAGCGCTTTGTTTGTTCTGTTCCGAGTCATATTCGGCCCTTCGCCGGCGGACCGCATCGTCGCCGTGGATATTCTCGGCGTTCTCATTATTGGCCTGCTGGCGCTGTTCGGCACCTATTACCGTCAGGGTTTTTTTCTCGACGTCGGCTTGGTATGGGCGCTGCTCAGCTTTGTCGCTTCTTTGGCGTTGGCCAAGATTTTGGAAGGGAGGTCCCTCGATGATTAGAGAAACCATCGGTCTGATTCTCATCGGCATCGGCGTGACGTTCGATTTTCTCGGCGTGCTTGGGCTTGTCCGCCTGCCGGACGTCTATAACCGCCTGCAGGCAGCCACCAAATGCGTGACCTTTGGTTCCGCCGGCATTCTTTTCGGCGTCTTTATTCAGCAGGGATTTTCCAGCTTTGGTTTTAAAGCCCTGCTCGGCATTGCTTTTATCTTTTTGACTTCGCCGGTAGCCGCTCACGCCATTGCCCGAGCCGCCCATCGGAACCGGATTCCTTTGACGCCGTTGACGGTCGTCGATCAGTATGAAGCCGACCATGAACTAAAGTGACCATCTGCTTGAGGAGTGACGCCATGTTTCTGCCGAAACTTCGCGAAGTCAAAGAGGCGCTGGTTTCTCTTTTTTCTGCTCCTTATACTTCGCCTTTCCCGGCTAAACCGCACATACCGGAGCCGGAATTCCGCGGCCTGCCGCGTTATGATGCCGAAAACTGCGTCGGTTGCGGCGCCTGTGCGCAAGTTTGTCCTCCTGCAGCCATTACCATGGTCGACGATCCGGCTGCTCGACGCCGAACGCTGACCGTGAATTATGCATCCTGCATTCACTGCGGTCAATGCCAAGAAAAGTGCATCACCGGCAAGGGGATCCGTCTGACAAACGAATACTCGATTTCCGCCATGAACCTCAAAGCGCCGGAACTTTTCGAAAGCGTGGAAAAGGAAGTTGTGGTGTGTGAAGCCTGCGGCCGCGTCATCGCTCCCTGCGACCAGCTGCTTTGGATTAAGGAGCGGCTGGGCGCCAAAGCGTACGCCCATCCTGGAATCCTGCTGCAGACGCAGCGCATGGTCTCCGAAGTTCAGCCGACACCGGTCAAATCGCGTATTCGTCGCGAAGATCAGATCAAATTTTTGTGCGCTTCCTGCCGTCATCAGGTTGTCGTTGCCGATGAATTTTAGCGAATTCTTGGCCTCTTTCGCCGTTCAGCCGGACAAAATCGTTTTTGTCGGCTTGGGAAACCCTGCCCGCAGCGACGATGCGGCAGGGTTGCTTTTTCTTGAGCAGTTGAGCAAACGACCGGAGCTCGCAGGCGCTCATTTTATTGCGGCGGGAACCAATCCCGAGAACTATTTGGAAAAAATTTTACAGGCCGAGCCGCAGCTGGTTGTGTTTATCGATGCCGTTGACGGCCCAAGACCGCCTGGAGAAATATTTTGGATCGCTCCGGATGAACTGGACAGCGCGGGCATGAGCACACACGCATTCAGCCTGCGCATGATCGAGAGGTACCTCCTGGCGCACGTTCCGCTCGAGGTGCGTTACTTGGGCATTCAGGCAGCCACAACGCGCGTCGGCAGCGGCCTTTCGGATTTTGTGATGAAAAGCCTTGATGCTTTTTTTGCAGGGACCTAGCTTTTCGGAGCATAAAGAACTTCGAATATAATGCCGAAATGAAAAAAGCCTCCCAAGCTCTGGGAGGCTTTTTTCATTAGCGCACTAGAACCATCTTTTTCGTCGCCGAGTATTCCTCCGCCTGGATGCGGTAGTAATAAATACCTGATCCGACTTGGAGATTTTCGTCATTCAGCCCGTCCCATGTTATGGAATGATACCCTGCCTCCAACCGTTCATTGACCAGCGTCCGCACTTCTTGTCCACGAATATTAAAGATGACGAGCTTGGTTTTTGCCGGTCGCGGCAACTGGAAACGAATAGCGGTCTTGGGGTTGAAGGGGTTGGGATAGTTTTGCAGCAGCATGAACTCTTTCGGAAGCTCGACGCTCGCCATCAGAGGTTCACTCTGAGTGCGGATGCCTGCAAGGTCCAATTCTTCCAATTTATAGAAATAGGTGTTGCCGGCTACGGCTGTCGTGTCGATAAAGGTAAAGGCGCCGCTGTTGCTCTTGATCAACTCGCCGTTGAGCTTGAGGTATTCGCCGTTCTTGGTCGAACTGCGCAGCACGTCAAAGCCGATGCTGCCGCCTTCGGCGGTCTTCCAGTCCAGCTGAACCCCGGCAAAGGGCACGGTCGTCGCCGTAAAGCTGCTCAATTCCACCTTGACTTTGATGCTCCACGTATGCTGGTCTTGAGAAACGCCGTCGTCCACAATTACTTTAACGGTATGCAGCTTTTTTGCAACCGCCGAGGCATTTAACGTAAAGCAGGAATTGGAAATCGGTTGCTTTTCCTCGTCGAGATACCAGTCGTAACGGACAATGCTGTTGGGATTTTGATCGACCACGGTGACGCAGAATCGCTGCGCGCCGCTTTCCGGTATTTTCAGATACGGCTCAAACGGCGTCCAATCGATGATTTTGATTTTCGAGATGACACGGATTTTCATCGAATCGACGGCAAATCCGCTCGGCATGCGATTGTCATCGACGCGGAACTTGACGGTCCAGAAACCGATTTCATTAAAAGACGGCGTCCATCTGAGGCGCGCTGAAGCGGCATCGAAAACCGCCGTAGACGGCTTTTCGTACACGGTAAAGCGCAGTGCATCGCCGTCCTCGTCGATGGCCCTCAGCTGGAGGGTGAAGGGGTTGCCGTAGACGATCGTCGTATCGCGGCTCATGCCTGTGAATTGCGGAAACCGGTTGTCGACGCCGTACGCGGTAAATTGGTTGATGCTGCCGGCCGGCCACGGCCGTAAGCCGATCTTTTGGAAAAAGAGGCGGTTTTCATTCGCAGAACCGATGGTCCACCAATTGGGCACCAGCCCGTTGCTGTCGCTGATGACGCTCGAAAAAGCCACGCTGCCGCTGAATTGATCCGCCGGCGCAAAGTCCACCGAGATACCGGAGACCGGATTTTGGAAGCGGTCGGTCACTTTGGCGACTACAGGATAAACCAGCCGGCGACCGCGGGTCATGGTCTGAAAATCTCCCGAATGCTTGCTTAAATAATATGCAACATCGGGCCGAGCGTGCACGGTAAACGTCACGCTCTGTCCCGGTAGAGAGGCGCAGATGGCGCGGATGATGTATTCGCCGGCTTTTTCACCGAGCGTCAGACGCGCTGCAGCGATTCCCGCCTCGCCGGCTGCGCCGGTCAGGACCGGCTCGCTGCCGACAACTGCGCCGTTCAGCTGCACCGGCTCTTCCAGTTTTTGGAACAGAACCGGCACACCGTCGACTGCATTGCCGTCTTTATCCAAGATTACGACTTTGAGT
>JAPDQV010000027.1:28206-50842 GCA_034505495.1 candidate division KSB1 bacterium
AGCGGGACGGCCGGTGCCATCTGCTGCGGCGCACCGGCCTGCGCTGCAGCGGTGAACAATACAAACGCTTCGCCGCCGAAAACCTGAGCCGCTATGGTATGCCTGCCGCCGGCCAACAGTCTAAAGGATTTAACCGCGCGGCCGTATTCATCAGAAGAAGCAAGCGGACCGCCTGAAAACTCGACCTGTCCGGAGATCGTCTTGAACTGCACGGAAGGCGCAGTTCCGCTCCACACCGGCAGTCCTTCGGCATCGAGAACTTGGACCATCAAGGGCGCGGGAGAAAGCGAACCGACCGGCACCCTGAGGCTGTCGCCGGAGACCTTGCGGATCGAATAGGGCAGAAGCGGCGCACGCGCCATACCGATGAGCGAAAGCTCGGCTCCGGCTACTGTCGGATTGACGAGCTTGGCTTTGATCATGCAGATTTCTACCTGGTTGCCGGCTTTGTAAACGACCGAAGCAATGCCGTTAGAGTCGACCAGGACGCTTGTGGTTTTGACGCGTCCGGTTGGAGTGATGAATTCGCCGGTACCGGCCTGCAGCTCGAACATCACCTCCGCCGAAGCCCGTTGGACCAGGTTATCGTACTTGTCGCGGACTTGGACCCGCAGCGGTCGGCCTACAATTGCGCCGACGTTGACCGTAAAACGATCGCTTTCGCCTTCAGGAACGGCTATTTTTGCCGCTCTGCCTGCCTTGACCCGCACTTGCGCCGCGGCGATGCGAAAGTTCGGATCATCCTGAAGCGCAGCGCCGACGGCCACTATGCCGACTTTGGTGGCCCGCAGCCAGCCGTAGGCCTCACCTTTGGTATTGGTTTCAAAAGTCGGCTGCTCCAATATCGCAAAGGGTGATTCCGTGGTCAAACGCACGCGTCGACCGCTGATCGGATTGCCGTAGCGGTCAGCCACTCTTACGGTCACCAACGCCTTCGAGTCATCATCCGTGGTAATGCCTTCAGGAGCGGAAATCCGCACCGAAGAAGAGTCGGCAAAGGGCGCCGACGGTCGCAATGTGACCAGAATACTGTCGGGCGATCCCTGAATTCCTTCGCCGCCGCTGACACGCAGCTTGTTGACCACACCGACCCGCGTACCGACCATCCAGCTTTCCTGCGCAAATCCGTTTGTCGTCATCTTGCGGTTGACGGAGAAACGGTTCGACAAGTGGCCGGAATTGCCGACGACGACAAAGTCGATCGGGTGGCCGTCGACCAATGCGCCTTCGGCGTTGTAGGCCTCAACGCGAACGATGATGCTGTCGCCCGCGGTCGCCTCCATTTGCCGCGGATTGAGCAGTCGAATGCGGGTCGCCCTGGCCGGAATGCCGTTGATGTTCAGCGCGATCTTGGGAATGGGTTGGTCGTCGCCGCCGCCGATGGTAATGATGTTGGTGCCGATGATCGGATAAAAGATCGCCTGCGCAAATCCCTGGGCGTTGCTCGTCGTCTGATAGTCGGTTACGGCTTGTCCGTAACGGACAAAGAAACCGCGTTCGCCGCTCGCCGGATAAGTCACTGAAAACTTTACCGGATTATTGGCGATGCCGTTGCCGAAGGCGTCCTGAACGGACACAACAATCGTCATGGCGGACTTGGCGACGGCGTCGATGCGGTCGACGGCGGGTGAAACGCGGACGATTCTGCTGGCGTCTCCGGCGATGACCGTGGCGCGAAAGAGCTTGGGCGAATTCAGCAGAGGCGAGCCGTTATATTCGCAGCTGACCGAAAGCAGATGCTGCTCCGGCGTCGTGCTTTTGAGCAGCCAAGGCGCCGAAGCTTGACCGTCGGGCAGAGTCGGTGTGACATAGCTTGCCGCGCCGTTGATGCTGCTGTTGCCGGACACGACGGTAAAGGTCACCGGTCGACCGCCGATTGGATTGTCAAAAGCATCGGTCACTCTGACGGTCGGCGTTTTCGCATTCGCGCCTGCTCCCAGCTTGACCACCCATGTGCTGTCGCCGACGATGGAAATCTTGTAAGGGTCATCCGGCAAAGCGGTCAACAGAATTCTTTCGGTCTGCAGGGAATAACCGGGCACGCTCACCAGAACGGTATCGCTGAAAGCTCCCGCACGGCTGCCCATGGTGTAGAGGACACCGGCGCGGCCGTACGCATTCGTGGAAACGTTCACCTGCTGAAGGCCGTTGATGTTGCCGCCGAAACGATTTCGCACCGTAAACAAGACATCGATCTCCGGCACCGGATTCTGATGAATGTCTTTGAGTTCGATCATCAGAGAATCCGGATACGTTCGGCGGACGGGAATCGCCTGGCTGTACTCTTTAACTCGGCGCATGGAGACGGGCGGTCCCGGCAAGACGGTGCCTTCAAAGGTCAAGGGACTGCCCGCAAGATGTTCGCCGCCTGGTTTCAACGCCACGGCTTTAATCAGGTTGATGACACCGGTCTGCTGCCCCATGACATAATTGACCGCCGCCTGTCCTTTGGCGTCGGTGGTTACCTGCGTGATTTTAAGAAATCCCCCCGCGGTCTGAAAGTAGGCGCCGTTTTCGACCGTAAAAGCGACCGCTTGTCCTGCACGCGGATTGCCGTACAGATCGGTCACCTGTACGATGAGCTGAATGGGACCGCTTCCCGCCTGCGCGGAAAAGCGGAGATTGCCCGGCTGCACCGCCTTCAGAACGGCCGCTGCCGCCGGTTGGGCTGTGGCCGTGAATTCAATCGGCGCCACATCGGCAAAGTCGGGCAGCGAGACGACCGCCTTATGAAGACCGGCGATGGTGCCGAGCGTCATGGTCGCGCGCGCGATGCCTGCGGCATCTGTGGTCGTCTCCAACGACTGCTGGTTGTTGAAGGTGCTGTTGCCTTCTTTAATTTGAAAGAGAACCCGAATGCCTGCACCCATAGCATTGCCGAACGGATTCAGCACCTTGACGGCAAAGGGTTGACTCAAAGGAAAGCCGACGGTTTGCGTCTGATTGTTGCCGCTCTCGATTGCCAGTCTTTGCGGCAAAGGCGGCGTCACCCGCAGCTGAAAGATGCGGAAATTCTTTAACGGCAAAGGCGTGCTTTCGGCACCTTCGGCCTTGACCTGCTCGTTGCCCGCCACGTTACCGGCCGTATAGTAAACTTGAGCGTAGCCGTCGGCATTGGTAACGACCGTTGTATCTCGGCTTCCGCCGATAAGTTTGTTGGAAAAGTTTCCGTAGCCGCTGACGACCGTAAAACGAACGCGATAGTTGACGATGCCGTTGGAGTACTGGTCGATGATCCGCACCCTCAGCGGTTCCGGAAATTGTTTGCCGGCTCCCTGCTGCTGATCATTACCGGATATCAGTTGCAGCTCGTTGGGCGGATCGGGACGCGCCGTAGCCGTGAAAATGATAGGCGATCCGTTGAGCGGCACCCTGACCTGTACCTGATGCGAATCGACTCCGGCTTTTCGCCCGATCGTCCACGAAACCGCGGCAATGCCGTCCGCATCGGTCGAATCGATGACCGAGGTATAAAGATCGTTCAATCTGCCGTCGCCGCGCGTGATCGCAAAGGGAACCGGATAGCCTCGATAAGGAATACCGCGCTGATTGACGATGCGCACACGCAGCGAATCCGGCAGCCGCACATTGACCGCCGACTCGAAACGATCGGCGCCGGTCTGATTGCTGACGGCGAACGGCACGGTTCCAGTCTCGGCGGCGCCGGTAAATAAAATCGGTTCGAATGCAGGATAGTCGTTCAGATATGCCTTTACAATCGTCTGGTTTTCAAAACCAAGTTTTAATACCGCCTCGGCAATGCCGAATTCGTCCGTAAAAGATTTTTGGGTTGCCATGCCGTTGAACGTGCCGCTGCCTTGCTGGACTTGAAAGATGACCAACTCGCCGCGACGGTTGTTGCCGTAACGGTCGGTCACCTTGACTTTAAACGGCTCCGGCAGGAGTCTTCCCGCTTCGCCCTGAATCACCAAAGATGAGGCGGCGGTAAAGGTGTTCGGCGTACCGGCGTTGACGGTTATGGCCGGAAATTCGACGAGATTACTGCCGCTCGGCACGCCGTCCGAATAGGCCTCAATGACAACTTGACCGGCTTGATTGCCGAACGTCACGTTTGTCGATACGATGCCGCGCTCGTCGGTAATGTTGGCAAAGCGGGGCGGAGTTCCGCCCTGACCCTGCGGTGTAAAGCCGCTGTAGCGGGTCAAAAGAATTTTGTCGATGCGCAGATTCGGCTCGCGCCCTTTGATATAAAGCTTGTGAAACCCTTCCGAAAGCGGAATACCGCTCACCCGATTTCGGCTTGCCCAAGTCCACACCGTGGGCTTGTCGGGAAAGTCGATTCGGTTAAAGACGGTGGTGTCGTCGATAGCCCAAAAGACCGAGTTGGAATTATCGTCCGGAGCAATGACGCGCAGAATCATGTCATAGGAACCGGTACAAGGAACCCAAATCGCATAAATGGCCTTGCCGCTGCCGAACGTTCTTGAATAAATATAGCGGCCGTTGGAGGCGTTTTGATCAAAGGCTCTGATCATCGGCGCTTCGATAATGCCGGACTCGGCTTCGATATAAATATAGCCGTCAAAGGATTGACAGACCGAGTCGGCGCTGAGGAACGCAGGAACGCCCGATTTGACGCGAAAGTCGACCGGCACATTGGCCACGCCCACGCCGTTAATGTCGAGCACTCTGACCGAAAGCGGCGCCCCCATTTTTTTGTCTACTTCACCAAAAAGCGGCGGTTCTCCGTAGACGGCCATCATGCGGGGCTCGAGCTGTGGAATGTTGAGAAAATAACTGTCGATTTCATTCCCCAAACTGCCGTAAAGGATCACGCCGGAATAAAGCTGCGCCGCTTTTCCGTAGCGTTTCTGCGTATCCTGCACCGTTCCGATGGTAACGCCGTTTTTCAAAACTTCGAAGGAATTGGCGGACGGATTGTTACGGTAGACTACGTAAAGCGTATCCCCTTTTGCCGGCTTGCTGGTCGGTTTGGTCGAGTTGATGGCATTGCCGAGCACCTGACCGTTGACGATGGTATAGAGGGAAATGTCGTCGCGTACGCGGATCATATAGCCGGAGGCGATGCGGTAATCGTCCGAGTCGAGCAGCATGGCGATGCCGGTACCGCTCAGATCGGTGTAGGCGGCGGTCGTCGCAAAGCGGACGCCGGCTTTTACATATTCAGCCGAGGGAGTGTATTTGATGGAAGACAAAATTGCGAGATTTTTCCAGGCTGAAGCGGCGTCGGTGTTTTTGAGCACGCCATTGACAGCCGCATAAGACGGAGCGGCGTTCCAGCCTTTTAAATCGGGTGAAGTGAACTCGTCGACGAATTCGATGCCGGGCTGCGCAAGCTGCGCCGGAATCGTGACGGGATCGAACCGGCGAACTGTGCTTCGGTTGTTGGCCTGGTCATAGACACGGATGCCGAAATAGTACGTTCTGCCGGCTAAAATATTTTCGGTAATACGGCGCTGTTCACGTCCGCCCGAATAATTGTTGCGGCCCGGGCGATTCATATAGACGACCTGGCCGTTCTCGAAATTGGCGGCGCTGATTTCCTGATCGATCAGGTAGCGCACCTCATACATATTCACAATGCCGCCGCCTTGATCGCTGGGCGTGTACCATTCCAGCACCACTGCCGGCTCGCTCGAAACCGCCGAAGAGATGACGTCAACCGGATTGGGAGCAGAGCTGTCGCTGCGGATGAGCGCCTTTATGACGCGGGAATATTCCAGCGCCATTTTCTGGTAACCCGCGTCGATGGGGTGGATGCCGTCGGGCAGGTCATTGCGCGTAGGATTGATGGCCGAGTACATGTCGACAATGACGACTTTGCTGCTCAGCGCATTGTTGAAAAACATCAGTTCGATTTCTCTGTTGAACTGCCTGATTTGCGCGATTTCCTGAAAGTTGGCATCCAATTTGGGGATAATCTTGCACAGTAGGATGTGCTTAACGTTCGGATCTTTGGCAATTTGGTCATTAACCAACTTTCGGAGTTTCCCGGCCGCCGTATAGTCCTGCGTGTAAGGCCCCGGCGTATCGCTGGTGTTGTTGGTGCCCAGATGAACCAGAACGATGTTGGGCTGATAAGCATCGAGCGCGTTTTTAATGTCCATGCTGCCGCCGGGCAGGAACCAGTCGATTTTGGCACCGCTGACAAAGTGGCCGTTATAGGGAGAGTTGCCGCGGCCGCCGACCAATGCAAAATCGACACCGGCGGCGCGCAAATCGTCGTAGAGGTATTTCCGAAAGCCGTTGCCTTCAACACCGGTTATGCCGTCTTTGCCGGCGGTGATGGAATTGCCGACGGCCATGATGCGCCATTGTTGAGCGGACAAAGGAAAAGTCAATCCTAAAAGAAAGCTGTAACCGATAAGGATAGCTTTGCGGATGCTTTGGTTTCTCAAGAGAACACCTCTTTTTGGCATGTTGCATTCGGGCAATAATATCAGCTTTCTATCTGCAAAGAATGTACCGCATGGAAACGATAGGAGGTGAAATGCATCAACAGGCAGTCTAATGGTCTGCTTCGCTGATTGGGGTTATTTAATTAAAATCAATAGGTAAAGCGGATTTTCCGCTGCAATTCAAGAATGCATGAAAACAGTTTTAAGCTCCCACGACAACTCGGTTTTTTGTACCATTCGGCGACAAATTGCATCAGTAATAAACAATGGACACTGTCAAAAAAACCAGGTCAAATGCATAGAAATGCGAGGGCCGCTGTAGTTGTTGGTCAAGCCTATTCGCTTAATGAACTTGGCATAAAGGTATTGATACTCTGCACCCCAAGATAACGTTTTGCCGATCAAAAAGTCGATGCCGGCCCCCACTTCGAATCCCCAACCCGGGCGCTCAAGATGCGTGCGCCCGCTATTTTGATTTTTCTGGGTTTGGCGCGACCAAAAAACCGAGGCGCCGTAGGATACATAAGGGGAAATCGAAACCGGCGGCAACAGGAGGTATTTCAGGTCAAACGCCAGCTGATCGAGCGCGACGGAAGCCGAATCAAGCTGAACGATGTTCTTTTGCCGCCACTCGGAAAAAGAGAGTCGAAACACGTGGCTCTTGTATAGAGGGAGAATCAGGTTGCCGCCTAAATACGGCTTGGCTCCATCCACGTTTTTCAACGGCCGGCTTGGATAGCGGTCGAGGTCGCTCGGTTTCCAGACGCCCATCTCGCCGCCGAGGCCGATGCTCTTGGGCATCGCCGTCAAAGGCAGCAGACACAACCAAAACAGGATCGCAGCGGTTCTTTGAAATTTGCTTTGCATCAATTGCACGAAAATTTTTCGCTTCGACTCACTCATAATGTCGCCGGCTCATGCGATTGGCTGGAATCGCTGCTCCCCTGCGGTTGAAATCCAATCGACGTACCGGTTCGGCTCGGTTCATTCACGATCTTGATCTCACCGTATTGCGCCTCGTATTTGGCGATGTTGTCTTTTAATGCCAACAGCAGCGATTTGGCGTGCTGAGGTGTCATGATAATGCGCGCATAGATTTTCGATTTTGGAATACCGGGCAGAACACGGGTAAAATCCATGACAAACTCGGCCGGAGAATGAGAGATGATCGCCAAGTTGGCATAGATTCCTTCCGCTTCTTTTTCGCCGATTTCGATGTTGATCTGCTGCGGCTGATGATTCGTCATAGCTTACCTCCCTTTTTAACTCTAATTTATTCAATTTTCATCTTATCATCAACCTGTTTGTCGGAGATTGTTTTGCTTGCTTTGCAGCGCCTTTTATGTTACATTTAATTAATATATGCATTTCCAGGAAGGTTATGAGTGATTCGGCAAAGCGTCTGTTTTTAATCGACGGCATGGCTCTGGCGTATCGAGTTTACTATGCCTTTGTGCGAAATCCCCTCATCAATTCAAAGGGTGAAAACGTCTCTGCCGTTTTCGGCTTTGCCAACATCCTCCTGAAGCTCATTGACGAGCACAAGCCGGATTATCTTGCCGTTGTGTTCGATACCCCGCAGCCGACCTTTCGGCATGAAAAGTTTGAAGAGTACAAAGCGACGCGCAAAGAAATGCCGGAAGAAATGGTCGAACAGCTCCCGCGCATTCGCGAAATGCTGCAGGTGCTGAATATTCCCCTTCTCGAACTGCAGGGATATGAGGCGGACGACATCATCGGCACTTTGGCCAAACGCGCCGAAGAAAAGGGCATCGAAACGTTCATTGTTTCCGGCGACAAGGATATGATGCAGCTCGTCGGCCCAAAGATCAAGCTGCTCGTGCCGCGACACGGCGGCAAAGAAGAAGAGATCCTCGATGAACAGGCGATCCGCGAGAAGATCGGCTTGTCGCCGGAGCAAATCATCGATTATTTGGCGCTTATGGGTGATTCGAGCGACAACATTCCTGGGGTCAGCGGCATCGGGCCGGTTGCGGCGGCCAAGCTGCTGCAGGAATTCGGCACGTTGGATGCGGTGCTGGCCAATGTCGAAAAGATCAACGAGAAACGCTCGAGGACGGCCCTCGAAAAGGGCGCCGAGAGCGCTCTTCTTTCCAAAGAACTTGCCGCCATACACTGCAACGTTCCCATCGACATCCAACCGGAGCAGTTGTCCTTACAGGAAAGCGACCGGCGTGCCGTTTTTCAGTTTTTTCAACGCATGGAATTTCGTTCTTTGGCCGAGCGCTTTATTCCGGATGAACTGCAAAAAAAGCGCGATTATCGCCTGATCCAAAGCGAAGCGGAACTCGAAACGCTGGCGCAGGCGCTCGAAACGGCCGGTCGCTGGGCATTCGATACCGAGACCACCGATCCTGATCCGATGCGTGCCGAGCTGGTCGGTTTATCTTTTTCATTCAGCGACGATGTCGCTTATTATGTTCCGGTTCGCGGGCCGCAGGAATTTGCCGAACCACATCGGCCTTTGCCGATAGTCCAAGTTCTGCAGCGTCTCAAACCCATTTTCGAAAACGAAGCCGTCCTGAAATGCGGCCATAACGCCAAGTATGACATGATCGTTCTGTCCCGTTGCGGTGTAAAAGTCAAAGGATTGGCGTTCGACACCATGGTGGCGGGCTATCTGCTCGATCCTTCGGCGCGGCAGCACAATCTCGACGCCATGGCGCTGACCTATTTTGATCTCAAAAAAATCCGCATTGAAGATGTCATCGGCAGCGGCGCCAAGCAGATTCGAATGGATCAGGCGCCGATTGCGCGGGTTGCCGAATACGCCTGTGAAGACGCCGAGGTAACTTGGAAGCTTTGGCGGACGCTGGAGCCCAAAATCGATGAACTCGAGCTGCGCCCCCTGTTCGAAGAAATCGAGATGCCGTTGGTGTCCGTGCTCATGACCATGGAGATGAACGGCGTCAAAATCGATGTGCCGTACTTGGAAAAGATGTCCAAGAACCTTGAAGCGGAATTGGCGGTCTATGAACAAAAGATCTACGAGTTGGCGGGATGCCGCTTTAACATCAATTCGCCCAAGCAGTTGGCTGAAGTGCTTTACGACAAACTCAAACTCAAAACCGCCAAGAGGACCAAGACCGGCTATTCAACCGACGTCAATGCCTTGGAAGAACTGAGCCGCGAACACGAGCTGCCGAAGGCGATTTTGGGCTATCGGCATTTGGCCAAGCTCAAATCGACCTATGTCGATGCTTTGCCGAAACTCGTCAATCCTAAAACCGGTCGCGTGCATACTTCATACAATCAAACCGTAACGGCGACCGGCAGGCTTTCGTCGAGCGAGCCGAATCTCCAGAACATCCCTATCCGCACCGAGATCGGCAGCAGTATTCGCGCGGCCTTTATCCCGACCAATGCGGACTATGTCATTGTCGACGCGGATTATTCACAGATCGAGCTGCGCATCATGGCGCATCTGTCGGGCGATCCGGGGCTCCGCGCCGCTTTTGCGGCAGATGAAGACATCCACACCCGTACTGCCGCGTTGATTTTCAATATCGATCCCAAAGAGGTCACGGCTGAGCATCGTCGACGGGCAAAGGAGGTCAATTTCGGCATCATGTACGGAATGGGACCCTACGGCTTGTCGCAACGGCTCGACATCACGCCGGAAGAGGCGACAGAATTTATCAGCGCGTATTTCAAGGCCTATCCGGGCGTGCAGAATTACATGACGAACACCGTGCGCGAAGCACGGACCAACGGCTATGTGACCACGCTGTTCAAGCGCCGACGCTATATTCCGGACATCAACAGCGACAATCGCCGCGTGCGCGAGTTTGCCGAGCGTACGGCCGTCAACACCCCGATTCAGGGAAGCGCCGCCGACATGATCAAAATCGCCATGATCCGCATTCAAAAAAGGTTCAATGAAGAGAAACTCGGCGCCAAAATGATCATGCAGGTGCACGATGAATTGGTCTTTGACGTGCCGAAAAGCGAACAGGAGGCCGTCAAGGAATTGATTCGTTGGGAAATGGAAAAGGCGGTCGAAATGGAAGTGCCCGTCAAAGTTGAAATCGGCGTCGGCGACAACTGGCTGCAGGCGCATCCGTAACAAGTTTTACGGGCTTTCTCATCAGAAGAGGAGAACAGCCGATCATAGATCTTTACCTGCGGCATAGAGGATTTTACTCGGCGCCGCAGACATTAAATGCGGGAAGCCGCTGCAGCAGGCCGTTTCAGGCAATCCATTTGAGGGATTTTCCGGCTTTTTAGCAGTATGACCAAGACGATAGAACTCCGCTTGATCAGTGATCCGGCCTTGCTGAGCGCCATGCGGACTGCCGTGGCCAGCGTATGCGAGTGGGCGGGTTTTGATCAGCGCACAACCGGCAGAATCGTGTTGGCGCTGGACGAAGCGTGCACCAACATCATCAAGCATGCTTATAAAATGCAGAACGATCAGAGAATTTCGATCATCTGCCGCATCACGCCTGGCAAGCTTGTGTTTATCCTGGAAGACGACGGCGAGCCGGCGGATATTAAAAAGATCAAGTCGCGACCCTTGAATGAGATCCGCCCCGGCGGTTTGGGGGTCTATTTGATCAATAGTGTGATGGACAAAGTGCGATATAAAGCGGGAAAAGTAAAGGGAAATCGTTTGTACATGCATATTCGTCGACCGAAAGGCAGTGCAGCGTGAGTTTGAACATTCAGACAAAAATGCAAAGCGGAGCGGCCATCGTGCATATTGAAGGGGAAGTAGACATGTTCTCATCCCCGGAGGCGAGGCGCGCCATCATGGAATTGATCCGCAAAAAGACGCCCAAGATTATCGTCGAGTTGGAGGGCGTTCCTTATATGGACAGCTCGGGGTTGGCCGTGCTCATCGAAGGGCTCCGGCAGTGCGGGGAATACGGCGGTTCTCTGGCGGTTGCCGGCGTGCGCGACAACGTCCGTGAAGTTTTTGAGCTGACCCGCCTGGATCGGGTTTTTAAAATTTACCAAAACGTCGAGGCGGCGCTCGCAGAATGAGAAAACTGCAAAAGATTTTCGGCAACTCGGGTAGAAAGCTGGCGGTTTTTTTCGTTCATGTCGATCGCCTCATGCGCCTGAGCGCCAGGACGCTTTATTGGATCTTTATTGCGCCTTTTAAGGGCAAACCGATTCGTTGGGGTGAGACTTTTGTGCAGATGGTGCGCATCGGTGTCGATTCCATTCCGATCGTTGCCGTCATCTCGTTCTGCGTCGGCTTGATCATCGCCATGCAGGCCGCATATCAATTGGAGCGATTCGGCGCCGTCATTTATGTGGCCGATCTGGTGGCAGTCTCCATGTGCCGCGAACTGGGGCCGCTGATCACTGCCATTATCATCACGGGGCGCAGCGGCTCGGCAATCGCTGCGGAAATCGGCAGCATGAAGGTAGCAGAAGAGCTCGACGCGCTGCAGACTATGGCGCTGAATCCGGTCGGCTTTTTGGCTGCGCCGCGCACCATTGCCATGATGGTCATGCTTCCCTGTTTGACCGTGCTCTCTGATTTCGTTGGAATTGCCGGCGGTTTTGTCTTGGCGCTGACCAACCTCAAATTGACGTTCATCGCCTATTTCAACGAAACGGCTGAAGCGTTGCTGGCGCGCGATTTTTTGACCGGCCTGGTCAAGAGCTTCTTTTTCGCCGTCATCATTGCGCAGGTTGGCAGTTATCAGGGATTCAGCGTGGTCGGCGGTGCCGAAGGCGTCGGCCGCGCAACCACTACCGCAGTGGTCACGTCGATCTTTCTCGTCATTTTAGCCGATCTGCTGTTTACAATGTTCTTCTATTCTACCCTTTGATATGAGCGAACCGATCATCAGCATACGCGATCTTCATACCAGTTACGGATCGAGAAAAATACTCAAAGGGATCAATTTGGACATCTACCCGCGGGAGACGCTGGTCATTTTGGGCCGTTCCGGCTGCGGTAAAAGCACGCTTTTACGCCACATGATCGGCTTGAACAAACCGGATCGCGGACAAATTTTAATAAAGGGCGTTGATATCGTGACGGCAAGCGAAAAGGAGCGCGAAAAACTGCTCATCAAGATGGGCATGCTTTTTCAAAACGGCGCTCTGTTCAATTCCATGACGGTCGGCGAAAACGTTGCACTGCCGTTGATGGCACACACGCCGCAGGAGCCGTCGACGATCCGCATCATGACAAGAATGAAGCTGGGGATGGTCGGGCTAAGCGGATTCGAAGATTTCATGCCGTCGCAGCTTTCCGGCGGCATGAAGAAGCGGGCTGCGCTGGCGCGCGCCATCGCCATGGATCCCGACATTCTTTTTTGCGACGAGCCCTCGGCCGGACTCGATCCCATTGTCGCCGTCGGCATCGATCATTTGATATTGAAACTCAAAACGGCTCTAAAGATGACGATCGTCGTCGTCACCCATGAAATGGCCTCCGTGTTTTTAATTGCCGACCGCGTCTGTCTGCTGCACGACGGCGAGATCAAGTTTTTAGGTACCAAAGAGGAACTGACCCGCAGTACCGATCCGTACGTTCTCCAGTTTCTCGAACGCCGTCCCGACGAGGAAAAGATGGACCCGGACGCCTTTTTGCGGGAGCTGGTGGGAGAGTGAAATGAAGGTCAGCAAGGCCAGGAATCAAGTAATGAGCAGGTCATAAATGGACTACAAATCGAGCGAAGTCAAGGCCGGAATTTTTATCGTTTTTAGCTTTTTGTTGTTCATCGGCTTTATTGCCGTCATTGTCGGCGTCAAGAGTTTCAAAGAAAAGAGCATTTACCGCGCACGCTTTTCTTATGTAGGCGGCATCGAAAAGGGCTCGGCGGTGCGCTTTGCCGGTCTGCCGGTGGGAAGCGTGCGGGAGATTCGTCTGCCTGACGACGGTTTTCCAGGCGCCGAAGTCGTTTTGGAGGTGGAGAAGGGCACGCCGGTGCGCGCCGGCAGTCGGGCGTTCATGACCACAATCGGCATTATGGGCGCTTTCTATATCGAAATTACGCCGGGTGACCCTTCCGAGCCGCTGCTGCCTCCCGGATCTTTATTAACCTCTGAAGATGTTACGCCCTATGCCCAGATCAGCGGTGTAGCCGCCGATGCCGTTGAAGAGTTGACCGAGCTGTTGCGGCGACTGAACGACGTACTGAATGAACAGAACCGCAAAGAGCTGGCGACGTTGATCCACTCCATCTCACAAGTCGCGGCAACTACGGAACAAAATTTTCAGCAGACGCTTTCTCGGCTGAACGAATTGATCGAGTCGGCCAATCGCACGGCTTCGGCTGCTGCCGCTGCCATGGAGGCTAACGACGCCACGTTTCGCCACAGCCTGACCACGCTCGACAGTGCGCTCGTCGAAAGCCGGCAGGTGCTACAGAGCGCTGTTTCCATTCTGGATCAATTGGACGGCTCGCTTGCCCAAAATGAGACTCGGATCGATCAGATCATCAAAAACCTCAACGCGGCCGCTGCGAATTTGAACGAACTGAGCCGTTCCGTCAAGGAACAACCCTGGAGCCTGGTGCGAAAAAGCTATCCCCCAGAGCGGAAGCTGCCCGAGGATAAAAGCAAGTAAGAGGAGCTCTTGTGAAGAAACTGTTGATGGGTGTGGTTTTTCTGGTCGGCCTGACAAGTTGTTCCAGGCCGCCGCAAATTCAATATTACGATCTCGAACTGGTACTCAGCCGTGGTGAGCGGTCGGCTGCTTTGCCGCTTGTGGTTCAGCCGTTCGAAGCCGGTCCGATGCTCGATCAGGAAAAATTTCTCTACCGAACCTCTGCTTATGAGCTGCGCGCCGATCCTTATCGGCGCTGGACGATGCCGCCTCCGGCTCTTTTGACCGAACAGGCGCGCCGCTTTTTTAAGGAAAGCAGCCGAATGGAGGTGCTGTCGCGTCTGCCGGCAGACCGCCGTGCCTACGAATTGAGGGCGACCGTTTATAACTTTGAAGAAATCGCCATACCTGACCGACAAAGGACGGCGCGCGTCACGATTTGGTTCGAGCTCTTTGATGCCGCGGCCAAAAAAGTCGTTCTTTCCGAAATCATCGAAAAAACCGCGCCGATTACCGGCGGCAGTGCCGAGGCGATTGTCGAAGCCTTGCGCGCGGCCGCACAGGCGGTTTTCGAGGAGCTGGCGGCTCTGATGAAGGCAAAAGTGGAATCTGATCGGTCGGCGGAATAGCTTGTTCTTTTTTGATCGATTGCTTATCTTTGCCCAAGAAACCACCACCGTTTGGAGGCGAAATGAAGGAATCGTCTAAAAAGCGCAAAAGCAGCAAATGGTCCATTCTCGTTGAATTTTGGCAGTTCATGAGAGTGCGCAAAAAGATATGGCTTGCGCCCATCATTATCATTCTTTTATTGTTGGCGTTGGTCGTTGTTTTTACGGAAGGCACCGCCATCGCACCGTTTATTTACGCCCTATTCTGACGGAACCGGCTTGTCCGCCCGTTTATTGACATATCCCTACGAACGAAGTGTGCGGCTTGCTGTCGGCAACATAATTTTAGCGGCGGCTTTAGGCTTGACTTTCTTTTCCGGCTGTGCGAAAAAGGAGAATGTCATCGTTATTTGGCACTCGCTGCGGCCGGTGGAGCGCCAGGTTCTGCGCGCTGCGTTGGATGAATTTGCGCGACGCCATCCGGGATGGGAGTTCGGAGAGCTCTTTTACGAGCCCGAAGCGGCGCGTTCCAACTATATCATCAGCGCTTTAGGTGGAAGCGGACCTGCGCTCTTTCGCGGCGCCAACGACAACATCGGTCCGATGAGCGAGTTGGGCGTCATTATGCCGCTGGAATCTTTTTTTGAGCAGGCAACGCTCGACAGCTTTCTCACCGATCCGCTCGAAGCCAATACCTGGTTTCGCGGCCATCTGTATCAAATCGCCGACAATATCGGCAATCACCTCTGTCTCGTCTACAACAAAAAGCTGATCGACAAGCCGCCGCAGACCATGAGCGAGCTGATCGAGATCGGCAAAAAGCTGACGTTCGACCGCGACGGCGACGGCAAGCCGGATCAGTACGCCCTGGTGTGGAATTACATCGAGCCGTTTTTCGCCGTACCCTTTATCGGCGGTTTCGGCGGCTGGATCATTGATGACAGCCTGCGTCCCACCCTCAATACTCCTGCCGTTGTTCAGGCGGCGCAGCTGATCTACGACCTGGCCAACGTCCACAAGATCATCCCGCTGGAATGCGATTACGAGGTCGCCAACGCTTTGTTCAAGGACGGTCTGGCGGCCATGATCATCAACGGTCCTTGGTCATGGGGAACCTATCTCGATGCCGGCATAGATATCGGTTTGGCCCGCATTCCCAAAATCGACGCGACAGGCTTGTGGCCCAGCCCGGCAGTGCAGCCTATGGGATATTCGGTCAACGTGAATCTAAAAGGAGAAAAGCTGCGGATAACCCTGGAGCTTTTACGGTATTTGACCACCAGTGAAATGCAGTTGCGCTTCACCCGCATTTCCGGAGCTTTGCCCTCCCGCATCGATGCCTTTCAAAGTCCGGATGTTCAAAATAATGAATTGGTGCGCGCTTCGTTGGAACAGTTGATGGTCGGTCGGGTTTTGCCGCCGGTCACGGAGTTACGCTGGATCTGGGATGCCATGCGGCCCGGCTACCAGGCCATCTTTCGCGGCCGTGAGACTCCCGCCAAAGCGGCTGAGAACATGCAGAAATTAGCCGAAAAACTTATCCGCGAAAATCGAGGGTAATCATGGCGAGCGGTGTCGGAGAAATCAAAGTCAATCGATTGGCGTATCTCTACACCCTGCCTGCATTAACAGTTCTGGCGCTGGTCGTCCTCTACCCGTTTGTCTACAACGTCGTCATTTCCTTTTCCAACATGAATCTCGCGCACTTTCGCGATTGGCGGCTCATTGGTTTTCAGAACTATCTTACCGTGCTCAAGGACCGCTCATTTTGGTACTTTTTCCTAAAGACGGTTCTGTGGACGGCCTTGAATCTGATCTTTCATGTCTCTATCGGCGTCTTTTTGGCTTTGCTGCTGAATAAGGATTTGAAAGGCAAGTCGTTTTACCGAACCATTCTGATTCTGCCTTGGGCCATGCCGCAGTATATCACCGCCTTGACCTGGCGCGGCATGTTCAATTCGGAATACGGCGCCATACCTCTGCTTTTTGAGCGCTGGTTCGGCATTTCCATTCCTTGGATGACCACCGAATGGGGCGCCTTTACCGCCTGCCTGATCACCAACATCTGGCTGGGATTCCCCTTTATGATGATCATTGCGCTAGGCGGACTACAGAGCATTCCGGATGAGCTGTATGAAGCGGCAGAGATCGACGGGGCCTCGCCGTGGCTCAAGTTCCGCCACATCACCATGCCCCTGCTGAAGCCGGTGATGGCGCCTGCCGTCACTTTAGGCGTTATTTGGACGTTCAATAATTTTAACGTCGTTTGGTTGGTGAGCAACGGCGGCGAACCGTCCGATACCACCCACATCCTGGTTTCTTGGGTATACAAAACCGGATTTACCTATTTCCGGTTCGGCTATGCGGCCGCCTTTTCGATGATCATCTTTGCCATTCTGTTGATCTTTAGCTGGAATTTCATCAAGCGGACACGCGCTGTCGAAGCTGTCTATTGAGCGAGGCGTTATGAGAAAACCGCGAGAACTATCAACAAGCGGAAAGATTGCAGCTTATATTATTCTCTCCCTGTTTGCCCTTTTCTCCCTCTATCCGGTTTTGAACGTCTTTTCCGTTTCCTTGCGCCCCGGCGATCGTCTGCTCAGCAAATCCTTGGCAATCATTCCCGAAAACGCCACGCTGCAGACCTATCAACAGCTCTTTACCCGCGAGCCGTTTTTGCGGTGGATGTTCAACAGCATCCTCGTATCGGCCATAGTGACGGTAGTCAGTGTCGCCTTGGCGTCGACGGCCGGGTATGCGTTTTCCCGCTATCGCTTCAAGGGACGAAGCGCCGCCATGGTCGGACTCATCACAACCCAGATGTTTCCGGTGACCATGCTGCTGTTGCCGCTTTTTATCATGCTGATCAAAATCAAAGCCTACGACAACTATTCGGGACTGATCATTGCCTATGCGGCGACAGCTTTGCCTTTCGCCATCTGGCAGATGAAGGGCTACTACGACACGATCCCTTACAGCCTCGAAGAAGCCGCCCGTATCGACGGCTGCTCCGAAGTCGGCATTTTTTGGCGAATCGTTCTACCTCTGGCGGCTCCGGCTTTGGTGATCACGGCTCTCTTTTCGTTCATGACCGCCTGGTCGGAATATTTGGTGGCGGCCGTCCTCATTCAGGATCAACGTCTCTTTACTCTGCCGCTCGGCCTCAAAACCTTTCAGTCCACCATGGAAGTCTCCTGGGGACTCTATTCGGCCGGCGCCGTGATCGTCAGCCTGCCGGTTGTTGTTCTTTTCCTCTTTCTCAGTCGCTGGTTGATCTCCGGCTTGACTCTCGGCAGCGTGAAAGGATAGGAGGATCGACGATGGATGCGATGCCTTCGGCGGCTCATGAAGAAGCATTGGGTCGACAGCTGACAAGCTGGATCTACCGCGCGGAACGTTCGCGCACCTTTTTGGCCTATCTCATCGGCCTGTTGGGCGCCGCCATCGTTTTTTTTCTTCTCTACGGCAGGCACTTTATACCGACGGCCGGAAAAATTTCTGAAATTCTGATCTATCTCGTCTTGTTCGGCATCGGCCCGTTGTTGAACCTCCTCAAAGCGGTCGGCAAAGACCGTCAGTACGACCTTTATGAAAACGGCTTTGTCATTTCGATTCTGGACAAGAATAAAGTCGAATCTTCCACGATCGGATATTGGCGCGACTATCGGACCTGCTATTATCGTCCGCACGAAGTGATTCTTCTCGGCGAAAGCCGCTTTGTTCGGAAAAAGCTTTTGGTGCCGGCCAATGCCGTTGCAATTTATTCGATTTGCCGCGAACAGATCAATGCGGCACAAATGAATCGGCTGAAAGAGCAGCGGCCCATCGAGGCGCCGAATTCGGAGGAACAGCGCCGCCTCAGGTCTTTCGAAAAGCGTCGGCTTGGTGATTCTTACGGCTCTCGTCCCAAACCCATCGAATAACGCCTTATGCCCGAACTTCCGGAAGTCGAAACCATTCGTCGGGGCCTCGAATTACACCTCGCCGGCCGCCGGTTGACGGCAGTTCAAGTTTTAACCCCTAAATTGCGGCGACCGGTACCGAAGGGTTTCCTTCAGGCTTTGGTCGGCCTCCTCCTTGTCCGGGTTCGGCGCCGTTCCAAATATCTCCTTTTGGAAATGGAGCAGGAATGGTCCCTCGTAATCCATTTGGGCATGAGCGGCCGACTGCTGTTGGAAACCGACGCTGATGCGGCGACAAAACATACGCACCTAATTTTAGAGTTTGAGGGATTGAGCCTGGTTTTTCGCGATCCGCGTCGATTCGGTTTCGTAGAGGTGGTGAAACAGCGTGAAATCGCCGAGATGGAGCCTTTCGCTTCTTTGGGCCCCGAGCCGCTGAGCGACGCGTTTACGGCTGAATATTGTCTCGCGTCGATGCGCGGCCTGCGGCAGTCCGTAAAAGCTTGGCTGATGGATCAGAGGCGGGTCGCCGGAATCGGCAACATTTATGCGAATGAAGCGCTTTTTCGCGCCGGCATTTTACCGCAGCGGCCTGCAGGAACGCTGACAGCCGGGGAGATCGAGCGGCTGGCGGCAAGCGTAAAGTCGATTCTGCAGCAGGCGGTCGAATTGGGCGGAACGACCCTTTCCGATTTTGTGAACTCTGAAGGCGATCCGGGTTATTTTCAAAATCATCTAGAGGTCTATCAGCGGGCGGGGAAGCCGTGCAGCCGTTGCGGCGGCATTATTGAAAAAAGTGTTACGGCGGGACGGAGCACATTCTTTTGCTCAACCTGCCAAAAATAGGATTGTAAGACGTAAAGTTCATCAATAACAAGGAGGATGTCAAAATGGGCCAAAAAATGAGCCGCAGAGATTTTTCGCGTCGATTGATCGGCGCAGCGGCCGCAGGCGCTGCATTTGGAGCAACGATCCCTTCATCGGTGCTGGGTGCCAATGACCGCATTCTGATAGCGGTTGCGGGCGTCAATGGTCGCGGCCGCAACCATATTCAGGAGTGGTGCAAGATTCCGGGCGTCGAAATCACCTGGATCATTGATCCCGATACTCGTCTTTTTCCGGAAATCGAAAAGATGGTGGTCGAGCTGCAGGGCAAAAAACCCAAGTTCACGACCGACATTCGCAAGGCACTGGAAGACAAAAACCTGACTGCCGTCTCTACCGCCACGCCGGATCATTGGCATGCTCTGGCGGCGATATGGGCGTGCCAGGCGGGAAAGCATGTTTATGCGGAAAAGCCCTTGAGCCATACGATTTGGGAAGGGCAAAAAATGGTCGAAGCGGCGCGCAAATACAACCGCGTCGTACAATGCGGCATGCAAAACCGCAGCATATACGGAGTGCGCAAAGCCATCGAGTTTCTGCATTCCGGCGAGCTCGGTGAGATTTATATGGCCAAGGGCCTCTGCTACAAACCGCGCAACACCATCGGCCACAAACCCAATGCGCCGGTTCCTCCGGGCTTGGATTATGATCTGTGGCTGGGACCGGCCTTGTGGCGGCCGTATAATCCGCAGTACGTGCATTATAATTGGCATTGGTTTTGGGATTTCGGCTGCACCGATTTAGGGAATCAAGGCCCGCATCAAATGGACATTGCGCGGTGGGGGATGAACAAACACGAAATGCCGCAAAAGATCAAATGCGTCGGCGGAAAATTTGCCTTTATCGATGATCAGGAAACGCCGAATACGCAGCTCGCTACTTTCGAGTATGCCGACGGCAAGATCATTCAATTCGAAGTTCGCGGCCTATATACGAACGCCGACGACAACATTCGCATAGGGAATCTCTTTTTCGGCACCAAAGGATGGATGCATCTGAACGGCGATAAATGGTATACCTATTTCGGCTTTAACAATGAACCGGGGCCGAAATATGAAGGCGGGGGAGATGTTGCGGATCCCAGCAATCTGGCCGGTGCGGGAGGTTCGGCGCATTTTCTCAATTTCATCGAGGCAGTTCGGGCCGAAAACTGGATGCTGCTGAACGGCGACGTCGAGGAAGGGCATCGGTCGACGGTTATGTGTCATTTGGCGAACATCTCGTATCGCCTCGGTCGAGAACTGCGTTTCAATGACCGGACGTATCGCTTTGTCGGCGACGAGGAGGCAAATTCCTATCTGACCAAAGAGTACCGTTACCCCTTTGTGGTTCCGGATAAAGTGTGAAAAAAAAGCCCCTGCCTGCAGCAGGGGCTTTTTCGTAATCGGCATGCCGAATTAATACATATCACCCATGCCGCTTGGCGGAGTAGGGTTTGCCGGCTTTTCCTCCGGTTTCTCGACGATGGTCGCCTCAGTCATGAGCAGTAGACCGGCGACGCTGGCGGCATTTTCAAGCGCGATGCGGCTGACCTTGGCCGGATCGATCACGCCGGCTTCATAGAGGTCTTCGAAGGTTTCGGTGGCAGCGTTAAAGCCGAAGCCGCCTTTTCCTTCCTTGACCTTCTGAACGACGATCGAGCCTTCCCAACCGGCGTTTTCGGCGATTTGACGAATCGGCTCTTCGAGGACGCGTTTGAGGATGTCGATGCCGATCTGCTCATCGCCTTCCAGTTTCAGTTTGTCGAGTGCGGGCAGAGCGCGAATGAACGCCACGCCGCCGCCGGGAACGATACCCTCCTCGACCGCCGCGCGGGTCGCATGCAGCGCGTCCTCGACGCGGGCCTTCTTTTCCTTCATCTCGACCTCAGTCGCGGCGCCGACTTTCAGCACGGCAACGCCGCCGGCCAGTTTCGCCAGCCGCTCCTGAAGTTTCTCTTTATCATAATCAGACGTGGTGGTTTCGATCTGCTTTTTGATCTGGGCAATACGGCCCTGGATTTCTTCAGGTTTGCCGGCACCTTCGACGATGGTGGTGTTGTCCTTATCGACCGTTACGCGTTTGGCGCGGCCCAGATCGGACAGAGTGGCATTCTCGAGCTTAAAGCCGGCTTCTTCGGAAATGACGCGGCCGGCAGTCAGGATGGCAATGTCCTCCAACATGGCTTTGCGGCGGTCACCGAAGCCGGGCGCCTTGACCGCAGCCACGCGCAGAGTGCCGCGCAGCTTGTTGACCACCAGCGTAGCCAACGCTTCGCCTTCCACATCTTCGGCAATGATCAACAGCGGCTTACCCATCTGAGCCACCTTTTCGAGGATGGGGAGCAGATCCTTCATGGCGCTGATCTTTTTGTCATGGATGAGAATCAGCGGTTCCTCGAGGACTGCCTCCATGGCCTCGGCGTCGGTGACAAAATAGGGCGAAATATAACCGCGGTCGAACTGCATTCCCTCGACAACCTCCAGCGTCGTCTCCGTTGATTTGGCTTCCTCAACGGTGATGACGCCGTCTTTGCCGACCTTCTCCATTGCATCGGCAATCAAATTGCCGATCTCTTCGTCATTGTTGGCGGAAATAGCGCCAACCTGAGCGATCTCTTTCTTGCCGGGCAACGGCTTGCTGAGCTTTTTAATCTCCTCGACCACGACCTTGACGCCTTTATCGATGCCGCGCTTGATGGCGGTCGGATTGGCACCGGCCGTAACGTTTTTCAGACCTTCGCGCACAATGCCCTGCGCCAAAACCGTGGCGGTGGTCGTTCCATCACCGGCAATGTCGCTGGTCTTGGACGCTACTTCGCGCAGCATCTGGGCGCCCATGTTCTCCAGCGGATTCTCCAGCTCGATTTCTTTGGCCACCGTAACACCGTCCTTCGTAACGGTCGGTGCGCCGAACTTTTTATCGATCACAACGTTGCGGCCCTTGGGGCCTAACGTGCATTTTACCGCATTGGCAAGCTGATCGACACCGCGCTTGAGCGCGTTGCGAGCTTCCACGTCAAAAGTAATGATCTTTGCCATTCTCTATACTCCTATTTTTGAGTTTCTGAGGATTGACCGGAACATCAAAGAATTGCGAAAATATCGCTTTCCCGCATGATCAAATAATCTTCACCGTCAATCGTCACTTCAGTGCCCGAATATTTGCCGTAGAGCACTTTTTGTCCTACTTTGACCTCCATGGGAATCTTTTGACCGGTCTCGGTAATTTTGCCGGGACCGACGGCTACGACTTCACCCTGCATGGGTTTTTCCTTTGCCGTGTCCGGAATGTAAATATTGCCGACTTTGGCTTCTTCAACTTCGAGCGGCTTCACAACGACTCGAT
>JAPDQV010000028.1:0-32992 GCA_034505495.1 candidate division KSB1 bacterium
GTACTCGTACACGCGGCCGAGGACGTCCTTGGCGCGGCTCGCCTCGTCGCCGACCTTGATGTTGCTGATCAGGTCGATGAGCTGGCCGAGGCGCGTCTTGTCGAGCGCCGGGCGGGCATAGTCCTTGGGCAGCACGCCCTTGAGCGCCGGGTTGTCGCGCTCGATGGCGGCCATGGCGTCATCCACCAGCCGGCCGATGTCCGTCTGACGGGCGTTGGCCTTGAGGCGCGACCAGCGCGCCTCCGGCGGTACCCAGAAAATGTTGACCGCACGGTATTCGTCCGGGTCCTCGGAGTCGGCGCCCTGCGCCCGCTCGGCTTCGAGCCTGGCGTGCTGCTCCTCAAAGGCATCCGAGATGTACTTGAGGAAGATCAGACCGAGCACGACGTGCTTGTACTCGGCGGCGTCCATGCTGCCGCGCAGCGCGTCGGCCATCTGCCAGAGCATTGCCTCGTAGCCGACGACGGCGCCGGCTGCTTCTGCTTTGTCTTTTCTCTTCGCCATGCTTTCACCCGTATGTCCAGTTCTGGTCGCGAATCTAAAGACGTCTAATTCTTTTTTTTGCGGCTATAACTCAACGCGGATCGGCTTCATTTCCGCCCAATTCTTCGAATACTGCAGAAAAGTAAAAACGGCTTGGTTGTGATCTATTTCTCCGATTCAATGATCAACGGCGGTTTGCCGGCTTTGGCGCGCAGTTCATTGACCGCTTTTATGACTGGGGGACGAGAGATCAATCGGCGTTCCAAACCATATTTGCCGGGAAAATTGATCAGCATCAGACCGGCAATGATCGTCAGGATGCCCTGGCCGGGCAGCACCAGCATGGCAATGCCGGCGAGAATCACCACCCAACCGATCAAATTTTTTAGGAGTATCAAAAGCATACGGATGGCCGGATGACGCTTTGTGTTACGCCTTTTCCTGCGTTTGGCCGAAAAATAGTCTGCCGGCAGATGGATCAACAGCAACGGAACGGAAGCCAGAGTGCCGAAAAAGGCGACGATCGAAAAAACCATCAAACCCAGCAGCAAAACTTTGTGGGCGCGCATGAATTCGAATAGAAATCGCCCCAATTCAGTCATCGATTCCATGATTCTCTTTCAAACGGGCTTTCGGCAGCAAAAATAGGCATTCCGACGGCTAAATGCATCGATTTTTTTCAGTCAAAAATAAAGAATTATTTTTTTCTTTATTTTTGGGGAATTAATCGCTCTTAAAACACGTTGAAACGCGCACTAATTCACTGCATTATTCATTTTCCCAACGGAGGAAAAAATGAAAAAGTTCTTTTTGTTTCCGGCGCTTGTTCTGATGGTTGCCTTTCCGCTTTATTCGCAGGTTGCGGTCAATGTGTTTACCGGCTTGAGCTACTCGGCCTTTGAGGATCAGGAAGAATCGGCTTCGGCGATTCCTCTCGGGGTTGCGGTCGGTTATGCGGCCATGCCCAACCTCGAAGTGGGCGGCGAGGTCAATCTGGCGCTGCCGGGTTACGGCTTTGAAAGCGAATTCTGGGGCATGAAAATGACCTCGACCTTTAAGCAGAACCTGGTCGGAATTTTCGGACGCTATTATTTGGGTAAGGGCAACCTCAAACCCTTTGTCAAAGGCGGGCTGGGTATGTATTTCGGCGATGCCGAGGTTGAACTCAGCTATGAAGGAGAAAAGCATAAAGAAACCATAGATGTTAACAGCGCCTTGGGATTTAATCTCGGTGCAGGCGTGATGCTTAAGAAAGGTTTTTACGCTGAATTCAACTATAACATCGTTTCCCGCAAAGCCTCGGACAGCGAGTCGGGCGAAGAAAGCGATTCCTTCGGCATGAACACCTGGGCGGTGCAGCTCGGGTATCGATTCAAGCTGTAATACCTTTTTGATTGAACAAGAAGAAGGCGGCCTTTAAAGCCGCCTTTTTTATTTGATGACCGTCAGTTTCTTGACAAAAGGTCTGCCGTCAAGGCGCAGGCAGCAGAGGTAGGTGCCTGCAGGAACTCGATGCGCAAGGTCGTCTTCGAGATTCCATAGAATTGAATAGGTCCCCGCACCTTTTATACCGGATTCCAGTGCCCTTACTCGCCGTCCCAACAGGTCATAGATTTCCAAATGAACCGCTGCGGGATGCGGAAGCGAGTAAATCAGCGTGGCCGCACCCCGGACAGGATTACGCATCTGCAGCGGCTCGCCGAAAAGGCCCGCTGCTTCCTGCGTTTCTCGCTCGGATACTCTCGTAGGATCTAAGGCCGGATCGAAATACCGGCCGACACGGCCGTGCGTTTCGACCGCCCAAGCGCAGGATGGATCAACGAAATGGACATCGGACCAAGAACAATTTAACGGCACGGGGGTCTCCCGCTTCCATGTTTTGCCGGAATCCTGCGTATGAAGCACAAGACCTGACGAGCCGACGGCATATCCCTCACGGCGGTCGAAAAATTGGATGTCCTGCAGCACGTCTTCCGAAAGGGCGGCCTGCAACTGTTCAGTCCACGTTTCGCCGCCGTTCGTCGTCAGATGCAGCCGGTCATGCCTTCCGGCAATCGAGCCGATTTGCGCATCGAAAAATTGGACTCGGCAAAGCGGGAACTCGCAGTCCGCGCGGCATCGGATATCTCAATTGCCTGCAGCCGGCGCAAAGAACGGAACTGGTGCAAAAAGGCTGGGCGTGAATTTCGTTTTTGTCCCCCTTGTTTGTTCATAAATTAGGTTTGACCTTAGCGACCAGGTTTTTTCTTTATTTTATGCAAATCAATTTTATGCACTTGGTTGTCTGCGCGGCCTCGATTCGGCAAAAATAGACGCCGCTTGCCGCCGCCGTATCGTTTTCGGTTCGGCCGTCCCAAACCAGCAGGTGCATTCCGGACGGCAGAGGGCCGTGGTGCAGCATTTTGACCGTGCGCCCGCGGGCATCGAAAATCGTCACCCTGACCTCGGCGTCGCCGGGCAGATCGAATCGGATGACGGTTTCGCTGTTGAACGGATTGGGGCGGCTTTCCGCCTGCAACTGCATTTGGGCAGTGTCTTTGGGGCCGGCGATACCGGACGGATTTGTTCGAAAGATTTTGCGGTCGAGGAGCAACCGATATTGACCGGGGGAAAAGGCAAAAAGCGTATCGGTGTTGCGGATGGTCAGGCTGTCGCCGTTCAGGTCGTACCATTTTCCGCTTTTGGCAAGCGGCATGGATTTCTCCAACGGGATCACATCGAAATTGGCGGCCAAGGCGACGTTGAGCGAGTCGCTTGTCAGGCTCATCCATTTGAACGAGGCGGCGAAGGACGACTTGACCGCCGGGTTGATCATTTCCGGCCGTTTTTTCAGCCGGATAAAGGATGCGTAGGCATCGTAAAGGGCGCGGCGTTCGGGCACGTCGAAATAGTTCCAGCGGATCGGCTTTTCGCCGGTGCGGCCGTTGGCGTCGATGCTGACGTCATATCCCAGTTCGCCGAACTGCCAGATCATCTTGGGGCCCGGCATCAGCAGCAGAAAGGCCGCCGCCGCCTCGACGCGCTGCAGCGCCGTCCTGAGTTGGCGGACGTTGTAGCTGCCGCTGCGGTTGCCGTAGAGGAGGTTTTTCACCATCAGACGCTCTTCGTCGTGACTTTCCATATAGCCCACCAGCCGCGGCGCATCCCAACCGCGCCGGGTATAGAGTCCTGAGGAAAAATCGGATTTTCCGCCGTCGTGCCAGCCCATGGTGGCCTCATTGAACGGCGCGTTGAGATTCCCCCACAGCAGAAACCCGGCCGCCGCCAGCTCTTTTTCTTCGCGGTTGTCGGTAAAGTGTTCGAGGATCAAATAGACGTCCGGGTCGATCAGGCGGACGTTTTCTGCCAGCCGTTTCAGCAGCGCGATCCGTCGGCCGTCGTAAGCCCAGCCGTCCCCCGGCGTGTTGGTAAAGCCCTTGCTGAAATCGAAGCGAAAGCCGTCGACGTGATAGTCGCTCAGCCAATAGGCCAACACCCGATCGACATAGGCCTGCGTGGCCGGCGACTCGTGGTTGAAATCGTAACCCCAGGCGTAGACCGGATTAGGGGAAACCGGGTTGAGCCAGGGATTGAGGTGCTGTCGCCCTAAATAGAGCTTGACCAGCGGCGACTGGCCGTAACAGTGATTGAGCACCATATCGAGGATCACGGCGATGCCGCGGGCATGCGCCTCGTCGACCAAGCGCTTGAGGTCTTCCGCCGGTCCGTAATATTTGTCGACGGCAAAGTGAAAAGAAGGATTGTAGCCCCAGCTGCTGTTGCCCTCGAACTCGTTGACCGGCATGAGCTCGATCGCATTCACGCCGAGATTCTGCAGATAGTCCAATTTTTCGATGACGCCGGCGAAACTGTGTTCTTGCGTAAAATCGCGCACCAGCAGCTCGTAAATGACCAGCTGCTCGGCCGGCGGGCGTTGGAAAGCGGTCGTTTGCCAAGCAAAGCCCGCTTTCCCCGGCTGCAGGACCGAGACGATGCCGCTCGTCCTGCCGTGCGGATAGGGCTTCAGGTCAGCAAAGGTGCTGCGGCTGATGCCGGAGTCGTGCATGGGATCGAGGATTTTTTCGGCGTACGGGTCGGCGATGCGCCGGCGTCCGTCTACCCAAAACTGGTAGCCGTATTCAGCGCCGGATTGCAGATTGTCCAGTTCAAGCCAATACCTTTGACCGTCGGGCGTCGGCTGCATAAAGTAGTCGGGCTCGGCCTGCCAGTCGTTGAAATCGCCGATGAGATAGACAAACGAATGGTGGGGGGCAAATAAAACGAACCGGATGCGGTCGCCCAGGTCGGTGATGCCGTCACGGGCGTCTGCCGGCAGATCGATCGGTTCAGGATGGTAGACCAGGCAGGTAAAGGACACGACTTTTTCCCCATTGCCGTGAGCCTTCGCCGTAAAACGGTATTTCCCGACCTCCGAGCCGAGGAAGGTGTAAACTAACGAATCTTCCGCTGTCTGCGCCTTGAGCCGGCCGTCCTGCAGCAGCTCGATTTCTTGCGCTTCTTTTGCGACGAGCCGAATTTGCAGCGAGTCGCCGAGGCGCACAAAGCCGGTCGAATCAAAGGGCGAAAGCAGAGCCAGATCGAGACCCGGCTTGGCCAGCGGCAAAAAGATGTCGCCGCCGTCTTCCGTTTTGCCCTCCTGCTTGGCGTCGGCGCTGCGAAAGACAAAGGCCAGCTGCAGCACGGTTTCGTTCGGCGCGATGCCGTAATAGCTGCGGATGTGAAACCGGATGCGCCAGCGATCGTTGCCGAGCGGCGTCATTCGAGTAGCAGGGGTGTTTTGTCCCCATTGCGTCTTGACATGTTTCCAATCCGAGGGCGACACGCTTTGACTCGTGATCACGCCGGTATGGGCGTAGACCTCGGCGGCGCCGACCAATCCGGCATTGCCTTGGGTCGCGTCGTAAATGATGGTGATCGTGTCTTCGACGGTGACAAAGTACGGCGACCAGGTAAGAATTTGGCCTAGTCCCATACTGCAGGGAAGGAAAAGAAACAGAGGAATTGCAAAGCGCTTCATAATGACCTCGATGGGCAGCAAAGTGCCGAAGGGTTGCAAGTGAACTGCTCAATTCTTAAATTGTTCGGTGTCGTGCGAAAATGCAAACGGCTTTTTCAACGCCGTGTACCGGCTCGTCCGCCGCATACCGGCGGGGCGGGTGGCTACCTACGGCCAAATCGCCGCCATGCTCGGACATCCGCGCGCCGCGCGCACCGTCGGTTGGGCATTGCACGCTCTGCCGCATGACAGCGATGTGCCGTGGTGGCGGGTGATCAATGCCGCCGGACGCCCGAGCATCGACTGCATGGAACACAGCGCCGATCTGCAGCGACTGCTGCTCGAAAAAGAAGGCATCGTTTTCGACGAACGCGGCTGCACGGATTTGTCGCGCTTTCGTTGGCAGCCTTAAAAGGTGCCGGCGGAAGGACAGAGTTCGGCCAAGGGACAATCCCGGCAGCGCGGTTTTTGCGCTTTACAGAGGGAACGTCCCAGTTTCAACAGGTTCATGTGCAGCGAATAGGCCTTGCCTTTGGGCACCAGCGGCTGCATGAGATGATGCGTTTTCTCTGCCGAGGCGTTAGGCGGCACCCAGCCGAGGCGCCTGCAGATGCGGTGCACATGAGTGTCGACCGGAAAAACGTCGGCGCCGCAGCAGGCCATGAGAACGACGCTGATGGTCTTGATGCCGATGCCTTTGCGCGCCGTAAACAGCCTTTGCGCCTCTTCGGGCGGCAGGCTGCAGAGAAAGTCCAGATTCAGACTGCCGTAAGTTTCGAGCAGCCACTGCAGTACGCTTTTGAGGGTTTGCGCCTTTTGGTTGCCGAGACCGGCGGGGCGGATGGCGGCGGCGATTTCGGCGAGCGGCGCTGCGGCCAGTTGGTTCCAGTCGGGAAACCGCTCGCGCAGTCGGGCATAGGCGAGGTCGCGGTTGGCATCGTTGGTGTTTTGCGATAGTATGGTGAGAATCAAACTGTCGAGCGGATTGCACGAAGTATCGCGTTGCGGTTCGCCGAAAAACTCTTCCAACTTGTAGGTGGCCCAATGAACGTTCTGCAAAAGATCCTGCATAAAAAACCCATGACCCGAATAGTGACGCTATCTGCGATTATTGCGGCGCTCTACGCGGCGACCACAGTTCTGTTGGCGCCGTTCAGCTACGGTCCCATGCAGGTGCGCATCGCCGAGGCGCTGACGGTGCTGCCTTATCTGTATCCCGAAGCCATCCCCGGCCTGTATTTCGGCTGCATGGCGGCGAACATTTGGGGCGGCTATGGACCGATCGATATTTTCGGCGGCAGCGCCGTTACCTTAGTGGCCGCGCTGCTGACGTTTTATCTTCGGCGGTTCGGAAAACCGTGGCTGGCGCCGCTGCCGCCGGTCGTTTTGAATGCTCTGGCGGTCGGGTATTACCTTCATTTGCTTACCGAGACGCCGCTTGGGTTGAGCATCGGCATGGTGGGAGCGGGGCAGCTCATCGCCTGTTTCGGGCTTGGGCTTCCGCTCCTCTATGCGCTTTCCCGTCGGAATCTCTTTTGACAGGAATTTGCACAAGGAACGGGCAAAATTTGCATCGGTAATACCCAGGATTGCCGCTTCACTGCGTCCCAGCAACTGTCCCATCATATCCTTGGTTCCAAAGCGAAATGCGCGGACGTTTTCGATGTCCCGTTCCAAAAAACGCAGATGTCTTTCCGAGGCGTCCTCCGTCAAAATGATCAATTGCAGTTTGTTGCGATGGTATGCCGTTTCGACGGCGGTTTTACCGATTGCCAGCTTGCCCGCCTTGCGCGCAAAGCCGATGAGCGTTCTTATTTTGTTTTCCGGATCAGACACGTTGCAAACTCCTCTTTTAGCCTTTCGGCGTCAAATCGAACTGTCGCTTTTAGAGGGCGACTAAAGGCCCGCGATTTGATCGCCAGCTGCAGACACCTATTGTCGGCGCATAGATAGCCGCCGCGGCCGGGTAGAATCTGGCGCAGATCGAAAATCAGCTCTCCGTTGCCGCCGCATACAAAGCGGATGAGTTCCCGCTTCGGCCGCTTTTGCCTGCAGCCGACGCAAGTGCGCAGAGGTATGTGATGTCTTTTTACCATTTCTTCTGCAGGGGATGTCGAAAATAAAGTAACGGATCGGCGAGATTTTTCCAATACAAAAACTTTTCCCGGTAATAAAATAAGTGTTGCTTTGACTGGACAACCTGCTTATATTCATGATCGAATGATCATTCGATCGTTGCATCTGGTGAACAAAATAATCCGCTCAAAAAGTCCTTTTCCGCACGGGAACCGGCGCCGAAGCAAAAATCATGGTTGAGGTTGGAGAAAACATCTTTATCATCGACGGGCGTTACGTCATTCGCAAGACCAGTCGGAGATTGCGCGAGACGCTCGGCGCGGAAAGCGAAGCACAACTGGTCGGGAAGACTTGTTATCAGATTTTTTTTCATAAAGATCAGCCCTGCAAAAACTGCCCGGTTCAACGTTCCATTGCCAGGCGCGCGCCCCTACAGGAAGAGCTGATGGATCCGATTCGATTGAAACGCCGAGTAAAAGCGACGCCGGTCATCAACGGCGACGGCGTTTCGGCGGTGATCGTGGACTGCATCGATGAGCATACGGCCGCGGCGCTCTCCACGCTGGAACCGCATGCCGGCGGGCAAGGCCGGGAACCTATGCCGACCATCAAGCCGATGCCGGATGCCGAGCCGGTGCGCGCGGTCTTGGTGGACGGAAAATTCACCATTTTGTTCATGAACAGCGCCGCCAAAGCGCTGATGCCATCGGGATTACAGAGCGGTGTGGGGCACCTTCTCTTTTCCGTCCTGCCTTTCTATAATCAGCCGCAGGTGCGTTCTCTTTTGGAAAGGTTTGCCGGCGACCGCCGTCGGGAAAGTTTTTCCTTCCTTCATCCCCTTGCCTACGGCGGAGAAGCCGTAGAGTATACGTTCATTCGCCTGCCGTTGGCGGGCAAGCCGGATGCTTTGCTCCTGCTCAGCCGCACGAAAAGCAGGATGCAGGACATTCATTCCGACCTGCTGCATCGAGAAAAAATGCATCTGCTGAGCCGATTCGCGGCCAAGATTGCCCACGACTTTCGCAATTATCTTGCCCCCATGTCCACCGATATCGAATTTTTAAAGAGCGACATGATCAGCGTTACCAGTCTCGACGGCATGTTCGAGTTGTTGGAATATGTCGAAAAGCTGCAGGGCAAGATCAACGAGATGGTTTGCGCGCTGGAAACTTTGGAAGCGCTCAAGCCTTATCGGCCGGAAAAAGTGGAAGAGATCGACTTGGGCAAGCTGATCACTCGCGCCGCCGCTGCCGCGCTGCTCAGTCGTCCACATCCATATAACGACATCATCGTGGCGCCGAACGAGGCGCTGCCGACGATCATGGGGATCGAAACGCATCTGGAGAAAGCGCTGGTCGATTTGTTCCGCAGCCTGTTGAATATGGCCGGAGAAAACGGTCGCCTGCGCATCTCTGCCCACCCTTTGGACGAACAGAATGTACTGGCAATCGTTATTCAAGTCAACTCGCCGCTTGACGGCTTTGTCGATGTCGGGACGTTGATGAACGAATTTGTTTCGGGCAAAGAGCCTCTCATCAAAAACCGTCTCGGCTTTCTTACGGCATACGGAGTGGTGCTGAACCATAACGGGTCGTTGACCTTCTCTCGCAAAGAGAACGGACGATCGGAGATCATCATTAGGCTGCCCAGGCTGCAGAGGGCGTAATTCGTTTGAGTATAGCGCCGCTGTATCTGCGGCGGCCGGAGGGAATTCATGACGCCTCAGGAACTCAACGAGTTCCAGGAGCTGGTAGTCGATCAGGAGCTGCGCATCCGCGAATGGAGCGGCGGACTCTTTGCATATAAAGAGCTCGGTCGTGCGCCTGCGCCGGGGGGAAAACTATCCGACGTGCTTGGTCCCATTTGGGACGAAACGGTCAGGCAGCTTTGCCGCGAGGCGTTGGAAAAGGGTCGGACAGGCAATTTCATTTACGAGGGTCGGCACGACGGCAGCCGCATCTCATTGGATATCGAAGCCGCCCCGAAGGTGGAAAACGAGCACATCTTCGGTGTGGTGTTGACCATTCGCGACGTGACTGTTGCCAGACGCTTCGAACAGCATCAGGTGCTGCGGGAGCGGATGAAGATCGTCGGCAGATTGGCGACGCAGATTGTCCACAGCATGAACAATCCGATTGCCGCGGTGCTGAATTCTCTGGGCGGTTTGCTCATGGAAGACTTTACGCGGATGGAGCCGAAGCGGCTGCAGCAGGAGCTCAAAGCGGTGCAGGAGCAAATTTATCAAATCGCTTTGGTCACCAATTCCCTGGCCGCTTTTGCCGGCAATTCGGAACAGAATTTCAAGCTGATCCAGCCGAACCGTATTGTGGAAAATACGGTGCATTTGATGCGGCTCTTGTACGCTTCCAAACCGATCGATTATCGGTTAGAGTGCGCCGAAGATCTGCCGCGCATTTTGGGCAACGAAGTGACGCTGGAACAGGCGCTGATCAACATCTGCCGTAATGCCGTCGAGGCGATGAACTATGAAGGCGTCCTGACGATAACAACCGGAAAAGATCCGCAGTTTACCGATTTCATCAACATTACTGTATCCGATACGGGAAACGCCATCCCAGAAAGCGAGCGAATGGCGGTTTTCGAACCTTTCTACACGACCAAGGAGGGACACCAGGGATTGGGATTAACGGTTTGTTACGGCATTATTTCCAGCCACAACGGAAATATCGAAATCACTGCAAATTCGGACAAGGGTACGGCAGTCATCATCTCTCTGCCGATTGCGAAAATCTAAGGAGGAGAAGGGTCATTTGTCTATGCAGCAGGAAAAAATATTGATCATCGACGACCAGGAGCAGGTGCTCAAGTCAATCGGCGAGCTGTTGAAACGTTCCAACTACCATTGCATCACCGCAAAAAGCGCTGCGGAAGGCATGGTTTTGCTGCAGAAAGAGCGGCCAATGGTGGTCATTACCGATCTGCGTATGGAAAAGGAAAAGTCGGGCATAGAAGTGTTGGAACAGGCCAAGGCCATCGACCCCGAGGTGGTTGTACTGCTCTATACCGCTTACGGCGATGTGGCGGTGACGCGCGAAGCGTTTATCAAGGGCGCGTTCGATTTCATCCCGAAAGTGATTCAAACTCATCACGACATTCTGGTGCCGGTGGAACGGGCGTTCAAATTTGCCCGCGTCGTCAAGGAAAATCGGCTGCTCAAAAGCCAGCTCAATCTGGAGCAGGAGAGCACATTCTTCGGCGCCGTCGCCGTCAGCCGAGTGATGCTCGAGCTGTTCGAAAACGTCAAGCGGATTGCGCAGACCCAGGCGAACGTCATGATCATCGGCGAAACCGGCACAGGCAAAGAGGTCATTGCCCGCGGTATTCACCATTACAGCCGGCGCGCGAGCGAATCGTTTGTGCCGGTGGTCATCAGCGCGTTGCCGGAAAGCCTCTTGGAAGGGGAACTCTTTGGCCATGTCAAAGGCGCGTTTACCAACGCCACCACCGACAAGCCGGGGCTTTTCGAGGCCGCCGATAAAGGAACCATCTTTTTGGACGAAATCGGCGAAGTACCGATCGAACTGCAGCCCAAGCTGCTGCGGGTGCTGGAGGAGCGCAAAGTGCGGCGCATCGGCAGCGTGAAGGAGCGGGACATCGACGTGCGCATCGTCAGCGCCACTAACCGCGACCCCCAGCAGCTGATCGAAGAGGGCAAGTTGCGCTCCGATCTCTTTTATCGGCTCAACGTCGTCAGCATCGAAGTGCCGCCGTTGCGCGAGCGCCGCGAAGATGTGCCCATTTTGGCCTACCATTTTCTCAAGAAATTCCGCAGCCAGGGTCTGGTAGAAGTGGAAAAGTTTACGCCGGAAGCGCTGATGGTGCTGCAGGAGTACAATTGGCCGGGAAACGTGCGTCAGTTGCGCAATGCCGTGGAAAGTGCTGTTGCCGTAGCCACCACGCCTGAGATTCGTGTTGAAGATCTGCCGGCCTTTTTGCGACCCGCCCAGCGCAAGGTGATCGTCGATACCTCGGAGAATCTCGACTTTAAAACCGCAAAAGAGCAGTTGATCCGCAATTTTGAGCGGCAGTATCTGGAAGAGTTGCTGAAAAAGCACAACAACAACATCAGCAAAGTCGCTGCAGAAGCAGGTTTGAACCGCAAGTCCATCTATCGCATGCTGGAGGATCTGAACATCGAGATCCGAAATAAATAAGTCGGCCGATCTGCTATAACTTTAATAATCCCGCATCCTGCGGGATTTTTTTTGTCCTTTTCATGAACGCTTGCATCATTTTCCGGAACCGCTTGTGTGGATTGCATTAACCGTTTTGCGGCATTTGAGTGGCATCGGCGCCACAACCAAGGCTTGCGGCCGGAAGAGGAATCGTTTTAATTGCATAAGAAACAAAGCAGATAACGATAGCCGGCGTGCAGATGATGCCGGCATGATAATTGAAAAAGGCATCGCGTACACAGAGATTCAACGAACCATTCTGAGGAACGATCATGGAAAGGGCGAAGACGATAGTTATCGGCACCTTGGATCATCAGATTTTCGCAAATCTGAACACGCATCTGGCCTCCGCCGCATATGAGGTTCGACTGGTGCAAAGGGGGTTGCGCATTCTTTCAGAAATTCTCGACCAGGAAGTGGATCTTTTAATTTTGGATCTTGATTTGGCAGGAGTGATCGGCATCGAAATTTTGCCGTTGATTCGCCGCCTGCGGCCGCGGTTGCCGATCATTCTCATCACCGACGATCTGAATTTGCGCATTCGTAAAATGGCGGCTGAACTGGGGGTCAGCTATCAGGCTTACAAACCGGTCACCCCTTCGGAAACCGAGGCGATCATTACGGCCGCAGAACGACTGATCGAAAAAAGCTCTTCCCTCAGCTGCCCGGCAATTATGAATTAAGGCCGCCGGTCGACTCGCCAAGTCATCCTGCACCGGCGGCCCGGGTCGCTCAGGAGAACAGACTCCGGCGACGCAAAAATTTACGCATTTCCACTTCTGTTGTCAATTCAAAACATCTCAAGACATTACTTTCCTCCTTCCAATGACTGCCTTCCCCCCTCGGAAGGCAGTTTTTTTAACAACTGTCCCCTTCTCCTCTTTTTCTGCTGAAGAAGTGTTGACCAACAGGGACAAAAGGCAGGTGAAACGGGTGCTTCCATGGTCGATGTGCTTTCCTCATGAGTGCATATCGGTTTTTGAGCCGGGTTATAAGATTTTAATTATTAATAAATAATGATTGGCCTGAAATAATGTGGACCAAGCTTCTCAATGGACACATACCGTTTGGCATAGACTTGGCTTTAAAGGGGCTGAGTGAAATCAAAAGCTGGTCGATAGGACTCGCCAAGTCATCTCTATTCGACCGGCCGGGTCGCCTGGGAGAATGATCGTGCGGACAAATGCGCAAACGTCCTTGTCTCATCGGCATTCTTCCCGAACAGTCGCTTGTGGAGAGCAGAATGAGGATTTTCAAAAGGAGGTTGTTTATGAAGAATGCCGGATCGGCTGCAGCGTTACGGTTGCAGAAAAAGAAGGTTTGGCTCGGTTGGGTCTTGGCAACGGTTCTCTTCTTTTTCGCCTCTGAATCTTTCAGCGGCAGCCTCATCGCTACATGGAATCCCAACAAAGAAGAAGACCTTGCCGGATACAAAGTTTATTACGGTACGGAATCCGGCAAATACACGGTGGAAAAGGATGTCGGCAACCAGACCGTGTTTGTGGCCGAGAACCTGACTGACGGCCAGACTTATTATTTTGTCGTCAAAGCGTATGACTTTGCCGGCAATCTCAGCGGTCCCTCGCAGGAGGTGAGCGGAGTGCCCGGAAAACCGATCCTGGTAGCGCTCTATCAGCCCAACGGCATCAAGCTGGTATGGACGCCGATCGCCGAAGCGCAGAGTTACCAGGTCTACAAAGTGGACAAACCCTACGAGCCTAACGGGATTTTGGCCGCCACGCTGACCAGCGCGGAAAAAGAATATTTCGATCAGGACTACAAGGAAAGCAGTGGTAAGGAATGCTATTATTATGTGCGCGCGCTGAAAAATGGGCAGCCGGTCTATGAGTTCGAAAGAGTCGGCGCCTACAGTTTTAATCTGAAAACCGGTTTGAATTTGGTCTCTTTGCCCCTCGTCCCGGCCGATTCGACGGTTCAGGCGGTTTTCGGCGATCAGTTGACCGGCGGCGAAGGCGCACCCGAAGCCGATCAACTGCGGCTGTGGAAAGGCGACCAATACTATACGGTGTGGTATTACAAAGGTCCGGCTGCACCGCAGGGCAAATGGGTCGATGCCGCTACAGGTCTCGAGTCTAAACAGGTGATCGATCCGAACATCGCCTTTTGGGTCAAGATTCAAAAGGGTCACCAGGACAGCCTGGTCACGCTGACGGGCAAAGTTCCGGTTGATTCCAATCGGGTTATTCGATTAGCGAAAGGATTCAACTTTGTCGGCTCTTGTTATCCTTCGGTCGTCTCCTTAAAGGATACCGAGCTTTACCAGGACGGCGTGGTGAAAGGCGGTTTGGGAAGCGGCAATTCGGATATTGTCAGGGCCTGGGCTGACAGCGCTTATGTGAGCGCTTGGGTGGTCGACGGAACCGGCGGACCATTGGACGGCACCTGGATGGATCAGAGCGGCAAAAAGGAATCATCCATCCAATTCCAGCCGGGAAGAGGTTACGTCATTTGGATCAAAGGGGATCGGTCGAACACGGTGTGGACCTATCCCAATCCGATGTATAAAAAAGAATAGCTGTAGAGGAGGAAAAAACCATGAAACGCTATAGATGGATTTGCGCTTGTCTCGCTCTGATGGTGTTGAGCGGGGCATCGACGGCCGGTGACTTTAATGCGAGCTGCACCGGCGGAATCACCCAGGCATGGGATCAGCAGTTCTCTGCAGAAGGCAATTTGGTCCAGTTGATTTGGGTCGGACCGAACGGAAAGATTGATCCGCCGAACGCCGACGGCCCCAATCTCGGCGCCCCAGGCGGCGACGATGTGTTTATCCGCGACACCTACATCGGCCACGGCTATTTGGCCGGCTATGCGTACGGTCGATTCGACAAGCTGTTTTCTCATTCTCTCATCCAGCCGGGCGCCATTGTGTATTTGCGCGCGTGGGATGTCCCCCAGGTGACCAATATCAACAACAGCTACGGCAACTCTGAGCTCTATCAAATTCAAACGGCCGATGAATTCGAATCGCATGACTTTGCACCGTTCGCCATTTACAAGTATTTGAACGGAGAAACGCATCCGGTTGAACTTTCGGCCTTTAACGTGGCGGCGGTTGCCGGCCGGGTGATCATTACCTGGACGACCCAGTCGGAATCGCAAAACCTCGGCTTTCACATTTTCAAGAGTCAGTCGCCCACGGGCCAAAAGATCCGCGCCAATAAAGAGATGATCAAAGGTGCGATCAACAGCGCTACGCGGCAGGACTATTCTTGGGAAGAGCCGATCGACAAGGACGGCGAGGTGTGGTACTACTGGCTGGCCGATGTGGCGGTCGACGGCACGATGCGCTTCTACGGTCCGAAACGTGTGGAAACGATTGCCGCTCCCAAGTACTACTCTTTGGAGCAAAATTACCCGAATCCCTTCAATCCTTCCACAACCATCACCTTTAATTTGAAGGAGCCGGGTCGCGTACAGCTGAGCGTGTACAACCTGCGCGGTCAATTGGTGAAAGAGCTGGTGAACGAGGAACGCGTCGCCGGTCAATACTCGGTGGAATGGAACGGACTCGACGGCAATGGAATGCGTGTTCCCAGCGGGCTCTATTTTTACTCGATTCGCGTCAACGAGTTTGCCGAAACGAAAAAGATGGCATTGACCAAGTAAGGCTTTCGGGGTCGGTTGAGATGGCGCCGACCCCTTTTTTGAAGATTTTTACTAAATAATTTTTTAATCAAGAGGACATGATGCGGAGCAGACTCTGGGCAGTTGCGATGATGGCGTTTCTTTCGTGCGCCATCAATCCGCAAATCCAGGTGCGCGAAGAGGCGGAAGAGGTGCATGAAGCGCCGAAACCGGCGGCCCGTCAGTCACTGACCACGCCGGTCATCGAAGAGGACTATCGTATCGGTTACGGCGACGAATTGGAGATCAAGTTCTTTAACAACAGCGAATACAACGAGATCGTCCAGGTTCGGCCGGACGGCAAGATCAGTCTGCAGCGACTTGGAGATCTGCGCGTTGTCGGCATGACGATCAGCAAGTTGGACGACCTGATCACCCAGGCGTATGCGGACATTCTGGTCGACCCGGAGGTCACTGTTTTTCTGCGCAGTGCCGGCGGCAGGCGTGTGTACGTTATGGGACAGGTACAGCAGCCGGGAGGCTACGAGCTGGTGCGGGGCATGTCGGTGTTGAGGGCGATTGCCGCGGCAGGCGGCCCGACGAACGGCGCAAAAATGAACAGCGTCATGCTGCTTCGCCGCGACGAGCAGAACGGCGTTACGGCTTCGCGTCTCGATCTGACGCTGAACAATAACGCCGCCAGGCTTGCCGCAAACGATCTGGCGCTGCAGGCATTCGATCTTGTCTATGTTCCAAAAACTTTTATTGCCGACGTCGACGCCTGGGCAAGCCAGTTCTATCGCATCGTCCTTACGCCGCTCGACGTCTACAGCCGAGCCGTTTACTATCAACGGGCTTTTGATGGAAAATAGCCTCTACAGAAATATGATTGCGGAAGATGCTCTCGATCGACCGTTAACGTTTTCCGCCCTTTTGACGATGATGAGGCACAGAGGGAAGGTCATTCTGGTGTGGCTGGCGGCGGCCGTTCTCGGTTGCCTGTTCTACTATGCCCTGCAAAAGCCGGAATACGAAAGCTCCGCCAAGGTGCTGGTCAATCATGTCGACGACTATGAAAAGCAGATCGGTGCGCCGAGCGGACGTTCGTCCTACGATCCGGTAAGCACCGAAATTTCGCTTATCAAGAGCCGTTCTACCCTTGAAAAAGTGGTCGAGGAGATTGATTTGGGATCGACTAAAAAGCAAAGGGACAGCGCCGATGAAAGAACTCGGCAAGTGGAGCGTCTGCTGCGCGAGCTGAAGGTCGAACGCGAAAAGGACACCAATGTGTTGATCATCACCTTTCGCGCCGACGATCCTTATACGGCAAAAGAGGTGGTCGACTGCGTCATCCGGCAATATCAGCAGCAACGGCCGCGGCTCAGCCGCGACGAGCGGGCATTCGAGTTTTTCGATCGTCAAATTGCCAGGCTCAAGAGTACCATCGACAGCCTCGAATACAACGGACTGCAGTTTCGCAACGCCGAAGCGGTGCTGTTGCCCGATCGGCAGTCGGATATCCTTTTTGCCTCGATGGCGGATTTTGATCGGGAGTTGACGCGCGTACGGGCGCAGCGGATCGCACGCGAATCTCGCCTGCGGGCGCTGGAGGAGCAGGGGCAAAACGGCAACGAGTCGGCCGTTGTTTCGCTCTCCGACGGCGAATGGGGTCCGGCCGAGCATTTGAATCAATTGCGTCAAAACCTGCTGCAGCTGCAGAATCGCCGCAACACACTGCGGCTCAAGTACACTGAAAAGCACCCGGAGGTTCAGGCGGTTCTGCAGGATATTCAGAACACCGAGAGGGAAATTCAACGGCAAATTGCCTCAATGATCGAAGCCGAACAGACGGCGGTCCGCATGCTCAAAGCTCAGGAAAGTGAACTGACGCGCAGCATGAGCGAGCTGGCCGGAAAAATTTCCGACTTGTCGCGCAAGGAATATGAGCTCGGCAGACGGACGATCGGCATCGACGAGCTGAAGCAGGTCTATGCCGCGCTGCTTCGCCACCGTGAGGAGGCGCGTTTGGCCGCCGACAAAAAAGAGTACTTGGTGCAGGTGCAGGTGGTTGATTGGGGAAATCTGCCCACAGCCCCCTGCGGTCGGAGCATCGTCGTGCTGTTGGCCCTCTTTGTCGCCTGCGGGTTATGTGTCGGATTTGCGTGGGTCATTGCAATTGAACACCTTGACCGGTCGATTTACTCGGTCGATGATGCAGAAGCGGCTACCGGTTTGACGCTGATCGCCGTGGTCTCCGACGATCCGCGCATCGCTGCTCTGCATCCGCCGACCAAACGGCCGCTTGCCGAACCGGCAACAAAAGTTTATCAATAAAGTCAAAGAGGAGTTAGGGTCATGCGCAATCAGCTGAAAATCAAGCGCTGGGAAAGCGGCATCAAGCAATACGAACTGGCGATTCTGTTGGGCTGTTCGTCCACCTATTTGTCCATGGTGGAGAACGGCCGCATCGAACCGACCGAACAGTTCAAAAGCAAAGCCGCCGAGATTTTCAACACGACGGTGGAGGAACTTTTTAGTCCGACCACCCGCTTTCGCGTCCCTGAAGCGGCGGTATTCTCTGCCAATCTGAACGAATGAGAGGATAATCATGGTTCTCAAGTACTTTAACCTCAAACAAGAGCCCTTTGCCAACACGCCGGATCCGCGCTTTCTCTTTCGCAGCGCCTCGCATCACGAAGCGTTGGAGCGGTTGACGGCAGCCGTCAGCTTGCGCCGCGGCATCTGCGCCGTGGTGGCGGAGCCAGGGTTGGGCAAGAGCACGATTATCCGCACCCTGCTCGAGGGTTTGAACTCCCAAGTCAATTTCGCCTGGGTGTTCAATACCACCTTGAATCCGACCGAGCTGCTGCGTTTCATCTGCCGCGATTTCGGTCTCATTCCCACCGGCAAGGACAAGGCTGACCTGCTGATTGAGCTGTACACCTTTCTGGTGCGGGAGCATAATAACGGGCGCATCTCTTTGTTGATCGTCGATGAGGCGCAGAATCTTTCACCCGAGGCGCTCGAAGAGATTCGTCTTCTCTCCAATTTGGAGACCAAATCGCACAAGCTGCTGCAGATCATTCTCTCCGGACAGCCGCAGCTCGATGTCTATCTCAAACAGCCGGAAATGATTCAGCTCAGGCAGCGGATCGCCTGTCAAGTCAACTTGGCGCGCCTGACGCCGGAAGAATCCGCGGCTTACATCTGCCATCGCCTGGCTGCTGCGGGCGCAAAGGATGTGTCCTGGTTTACTCGGGAAGCGATGCAGCGCATCGGTCGGCTGTCGGAAGGCATTCCGCGGATCATCAACCAGATGTGCGACGCGGCGATGACCGTGGCGGCAACAGAGCACCGGCCGCGCATAGAGGAAGCCTTGATCGACGAGCTGCTGCAGAGGGGCGTCATCATGGCGCCGCGTTCAAAGGCCTCCAAGCCGATGCCCCCGAAAAGTGCCGTTATTCCCAAAGCAGCCGAGCCGCCGATTCGTACTGCTGCCCCGCGAGACGCTGCACCGACGGTTAAACCGCGAAAGAGCATCATTTGGGAAAAGAAGGATCTTTTCGACGCCGTCGATTTGACCGAGCTCCTCTCGGTTATTTGAATAGGAGGTCACTAGGATGAGCTATGTTCATGAAATTCTTCACGAAGCCGAAGGTCGCCCGCGTACGGCAACGGCCGTTCGACAAGAGATCAACGGCGGTCTCTTTGTTCTGTCCATGCCGCGCGAAATAACCAGCGACTTTTACGATTTGCGGGAGCATATCCGCATTCTCAATCTTCGGCAGAACGTCCAGGTGCTTTCCATCGCCGATACGACTGCCCATGAAGGATCGGCGACCATCGCCACCTACCTTTCCTTTTTGCTCGGCGGCGGCATCCTTTCACGCTTGAAGGAAAAGCAGACCTCCGGCGGCGCCATGGAACGGCTTTGGGACAAGAGCGAATGCGATCAAATCTTTACCCAGGACTTTCGTCGCCTGACGTCGCAGCCTCCTGTAAGCGGCGATCTGTTCTCCGATTGGCAAAAGCAGACCGATTCGCCGTTTGTTCGACCTAAAGAAAAACAGGGCGTGCTGCTTGTCGATGCCGACATGGCGACTCCGTCCATTCATCGCTTTTTCGGCGTAAGCGTGGAAAACGGCTTGGCCGAATTGATCGAAACTCAGGGTGATTGGCGCGAATCGGCACGACCGGTAACGGACAGCAACCTCTGGGTACTGACTGCAGGCAAGCCGCGCGTCAATCCGGTCGAGCTGTTGAGCAGCGATGCGTTCGCTCAGCTTCTGGAGACGTGGCGGGCGGAGTTTCAGTATGTGGTCTTTAACTCGCCGGCAGTGCTGACGCGTGTGGAGGCCTTGACGCTTGCCGCGGCCGTGGACGGCGTGATCATTGTCGTGCGCGCCGGTTTGACGCGTTGGGAAAGCGCGCAGCGCGCGAAACAGCGCTTAACCGCCGCTCAAGCCAACCTCCTCGGAGTCACGCTCAACCGGCGCAAACTGGACATACCCGACGGTCTCTATCGCCGCTTGTTGTAGGGAGAAGATTTCATGATTACGGCACAGACGATTCCAGGGCAAAGGCTCGGCCTGCAGACGATGACGGCAGCCGCTTTAATCGGCTTGATCGGCCTCATGGTGCTTCTCAGCCGCTTTTCCATATGGCTGCTGTTGTTTACGGCGATCGGCGCCGCAGCTTTGGTTGCCTTTGTCCTCTGTCCTGAACGCCGACGCGTCTTGATCGCCGTCTTGATGATCGTTGTACCTTTAAATATCGATTACACCTTTCTGCGGCGGCCCAGCCCTGGCGGCGCCGACGGCCTCATTTTGAGCCTGACCGACATTTTAATGGTCCTGCTGCTTGTCGCGACTTTGCTGCAGAATCGTCGCCGCGACAGACAGACGGCTTTTCCGGTCCTTCTGCTGCCCTCCTTGGCGCTCCTTACGGCTTATCTGTTGTCGATGCTGCGCGCGGCCGATCTGCTGTGGAGCAGCTTTGATCTGCTGAATCTGATCAAAGCCATTCTTTTTTTCTGGCTCTTGTCAGATCACATTCGCAGCCGCAGAGATTTGCAGTTCGTTCTTGCGGGCCTTTTTATCGCCTTGATCCTCGAAACGGTCTTGGCCAACCTGATGACTTTATATCCGCAAACCGTCAAATGGCTGGCTGCAGCCAAGCTGGGCGTCTCGAAAGAGCTGATCGAATCCAAAGAATATCTCGAAACCTATTACCGCTCCGGCGGCACCATCGGCAATCCCAACCATTTGGCGCGGTATCAGGGATTCATTCTGCCGCCGGCGATGGTCATTGCGTTGACCGAACGCCGCAGCGGTATCTATCGCCTGGCCCTGCTCGCCTCGTTGATCGGCGTCCTCGGCATTCTCGCTACCATGACGCGCAGCGCCTGGATCGGCCTTGCGATTTCGATAGCCGCGATCCTTTTCCTACTTATACGGCGTCGCCTGTTTACGATGCGCGCGGCCGGCCGCATCGGCGTCTTTTGCCTGATCGGATTGGCGCTTTTTATCATCTTTTATCGTCCAATCGTCGATCGTCTGTTCGGCCCTGATAACGGCTCCGCTCAGACGCGAATCACCACGTCAAAGGTTGCCTTGGCCATTCTCAAAGACTATCCCGTTTTCGGCTGCGGGATCAACAATTATGGTACGCTTTTGGACGAGTATTGGCTGGCAGAGGATGTCTTTACCCGCAAAGCGCCGGTTCACAACAACTATTTAATTTACGCCGTCGAACTGGGTCTGGTTGGTTTAGCGGCTTATGTGATGCTGCTGGCTGCAGCAGGAAAACGCATGTGGCGCGCGGTACGTTTGCACGATCCGTTTCTTGCCGCAACGGCCATCGGAATCGTTGCCGCTTTCCTGGCCTACCTGTTTGAAGCGTTGACGGACAAGAGCTACAAAGAGTGCTACACCTTGCTGCTGACCTTTTGGGGACTGCTGGCTCTGGTGGAAGCGATGCTGCGCATGGATCAGAATTCAAGGGGAGGTGCGGACGATGAGCGTCGCGCGACGATTGGTTTTTAACACCGGCGCCCGTTCGGCAGCGGAATTCATCAACCGCGGCGGCACCTTTCTCTTTTGGATGATGACGGCGAGAACCCTCGGCGCCTCGGCGCTCGGTTCACTGGCTTTTGCTCTGTCGCTTTTCAACCTGTTCAATAACTTTTGCCATTTGGGACTGACGAACGTCGTCGTGCGCGAAGCGGCGCGTTCGCCCCAAAAAGCCGGTCTGTATTATAGTCACAGCCTCATGCTTTTCGGCGTGACGTCGCTGGTTTCAGCGTTGGGGATGATCGGCTTGGTGCTGGTCATGCGACCGCAGCCGGATACGATCTTTGCTTCCATTGCCCTTGCGGCGGCATTAGTGCCGGCTTCCACCTTTTTTGCCGGTCGCTCGCTGCTCTACGCCGCCGAACAGCTGCCGAAAGTATCCCTCGCCTATACCGGAGAAAGCCTTTTCAAGACTGTCTTCGGCTTGGCGGCGCTGCAGCTCGGCGCTGATGTGCGGACGATTGCCGTGATCATTGCCCTCAGCAAGGTTTTACCGACGATCATTCTTTTGCCGTATGTGCGCCGGTTGGTCAAGCCGGAATGGCGGTTGGATGCGCCGACCCTACGCTCTCTAGTGAGCATGATTCCTTCTTTTTCACTAATCAACATCAGCAACAGCCTCTTTTGGACGGCCCCGACGCTGCTGTTGACCAAGCTTTGCGGTGAAGCGGCGGCCGGCATTTATAATGCAGCGCACAAGGTGGTGGATTTGACTCTCTGCATTCCAAACGCCTACGGGCAGGCTATTTTGCCCACGGCCTCGAAAATGCTTGCCGCCAAACCTCGGCACTTTCGCTTCCTGTTCGTGAGGTCGCTCAAATACATGTTCATTGTGACCGTTGCGCTTTCGGCAATGATTTCCTTCGGCGCCGAGCAGATCATTCGGCTCCTCTACGGTCAATATCTGGCGGCCGCCGCTTTGGTGCTCAAGCTTCTTGCCTGGCTGCTCGTACCGTTCAGCTTGGTGCCGATTTTTTCCGCCGCCCTTTTGAGCGGCAACCTGCAAAAACACGATTTGGCTGCCAATGCGGCGGCAGCCGCGACGGCCGCTGCAGTGGTGACGCTCGCCGCGCCGTACCTGGGACCGGCAGCTGCTGCGGCTGCCTACCTTGCAGGCGCAGCCGTTTTTATGGTCATCGAGTGGTTGTCCGTATATCGACGGCTCTTTCGATTCTCAATGGCCTGCCATCTCTGGCGGCCCAGCCTCGGCGCACTGCTGATGATCCTCGTGTTGACCGGCGGCTTGCTTCCGGCGCTTGGTAATTTGGTTGTCGGCGCAGGCGTTTATCTGGCTTTTCTCGCACTCAGCAAATCGATTACGCGGTCCGAGTGGCTGATGATCAAAAATCTGCAAACGGTTTAACGGAGACGCTTTGATGGAGACGAATATTCGCCTTTCGGTCATCATTCCTAATCGCAATCGCCGCAACACGCTGCGGCGGGTTCTGGCGGCGCTCGAGGAGCAGACGCTGCCGCGCGACTATTTCGAAGTCATTGTGGTGGACGACCACTCTACCGACGGTACGCCTGATATGCTCGAAGAGTATGGCAAAAGCACGTCCCTGGACTTTACCTGGATGAAAGCACAAAGCCGCGGCGCCGGAGCGGCCCGCAATACGGGATTGGCCGCCGCCCGCGGCGACTATGTTGTCTTTTTGGACGCCGACACCATTCCCAAGTCCGATGTTCTTGGCCTGCACCTGCAGTGGCAGGTTCATTTCGGCAGTCGAGTGTGTATCCTTGGCCGCGTGACCATGTCCGAGGCCGTTCGTACGCCGGAGCAGGGCAGGATAGGCGATACGGAGACCCGTTTCGATCATTTGCCGATTGCGGAACTGGAGTGGCAGGATTATCGGGCGGCCAATACATCGATTGAACGAAGCGCCGCTCTTGCAGCGGGCGGTTTTGACGAAACGCTGCCGGCAGCCGAAGATACCGAATTCTCATCTCGACTGGTTCGGCAGGGCATGCGCTTTATTTACATCAGCGACATCGTTGCGGTTCATCACCATCCGCTTACGGTTGAAGGATATTTTCGCAAGGGACAGGTCTACGGAGAGGCCGTCTATCGCTGGTACCGCAAATCGCCCGAGCTTCGCAAGCTGTTGGTGCAGCGCTACGGCGTCTTGGCGCCCGAACAACACTGGATAAAAAAGCTGAAATATTTCATCCGCGGCCTGGTGGTCAACCGAGTGACGGCCCCTTGGATTGTTGCCGCGGGCAAATCGATTCGCCACATACAACTGGAGGCTTCACACCGACTCTATGAGGTCGTTTTTCGCTATCATTTGCGGCGTGCGTTTCGAATGAACTACAGGAGCGCATAAGGAGAAGAGCATGCGCATTCTCATGACACATTGGCTTTATCCGCCGGAATTTACCGGCGCCGGACTGCAGGGACATCGGCTGGGCAAGGAGCTGCAGCGTCTCGGTTGCTTTGTGCGCGTGCTGAGCGGCACCCATGAAAAGGGTCTGGTGGGCATCGATGAGTACGAGGGGATCATCGTTGAGCGCGTGTTGCGCAATCGTCTTTCGCGCTTCGGCCGCCTATCCTACGGCTATGCCCTCTATCGCGCCGTAAAAGAGTATGCGCCCAAGTTCGAGATTGTGCATGCGCACGGTTTTCATCCCCAGGTCAATCTGGCTGCTTCGGCTGCAAAGCTGCCGCTGATCACCAAGCTCACCAATCAACGGCTGGACGGGCCAGCGGCTATAAACCGGCGGCGCTTCGGTCGTCTGCATGCGTCGATCTTTAATCTTGCCGACGCGTTCGTGGCAACTTCACAGGACCTGGCCGAGCAATGCTTGGCGGCAGGGCTGCCCGAAGAGAAAATCGTGCGCATTCCCAACGGCGTCGATACCGAATTGTTTCGGCCGGTCACGAACGAAAAAAAGCTCCGGTTGCGTCAGCGGTTTCACAGCGCCGACGACAAGGTCATTCTGCTCACCGTCGGTTCGGTCGAGTTCCACAAAGGTCTCGATCTGTTGTTGCGGGCGCTGCACGCCCTGGAGCCGGCGTCGCGTGAGCGTATCCGTCTGTGGGTGGTCGGTCCTCTCGACGCGGGCGAGCTGGCCGGTGAGATGCAGATCGGAACGCACCTTTTTGTCCAGCAGGTGCGCCGCATGATTCGCGAGTTCGGCCTCGAAGATACGGTTCGTTTTATGGGGCGGCAGCAGAACGTGCATGAGTACATGGCGGCGGCGGACATTTACGTTCACCCCAGTCGAGTGGAGGGGCAGCCCAACGCCGTCCTCGAGGCGATGGCCTGCGGTCTGCCTGTGGCGGCCAATCGGCTCCCAGGCATTACCGACGAAATTCTTCAGAACGGCCGCTACGGCCTTCTGGTAGATGCGGAAAATTCGGCCCTCTTTGCTGCGGCGCTGCGCGTGCTCATCAACAACCCCTCGTTGCGGCAAAGGATCGGCAGCCGCGCCGTAGAGCACATCGCCCGGCACTTTTCGATCGAGGGCATTGCGCAGCGATACATATCGCTTTACTCCAGCCTCGTGCACAAACGCACGTTCGACGAATTAAGGTCGCGCAAGGGCTGGAGCCATATGCCGCTTAAGGCGGGCAGATTTTAGCAAAAGGATAGGAACTTTGACGGAGTGCGAGATGAAAAAGCTGTCCATAAGCGATATTGACTTGGGGGTGACGCTGAACGGCGTCAAACATGCGTTGGTCAAGCGGGTGATCAGTCCTTCGCGCCGCTTCAGCCGGTTTTTGGAAGAATCCCAATGGTGGTCGACGGCGGATCTGCGCGCCTATCAGCTCGAACAATTGCAGGCCATGATCCGCGACGCGTTTGATCACGTGCCGTATTACCGCGGATCCATGCAGGTGTTCGGCGTCCGGCCCGAGGATATACGGTCGTTGGATGACCTTGCCCTCATGCCCTTTGTGGAAAAAGAGATGGTACGCCGCAGATCGCAGGATTTTATTTCGGAAAAAGCCTCGCTGCCGCTGCTCTATCGCTGCCGGACCAGCGGCACAACCGGTACGCCGTTGACCCTCTACCGCGATCTGCACAACGTCGGCTTTGAGTACGCCATGCTCTCGCGGCAGCGGCGTTGGGCCGGACTGGCGCCGGGTGACCGCTACGCCACTTTGAAGGGCGAACTGCTGACAAAACAAGCGGCGCGCGGACGCTATTGGCAGCTCAATCCGGCCGAAAACAAGCTGGTCATGTCCTCCTACCATTTGTCCGAGAGCACCTTTGAGCGTTACCTCGACGCCATGGCCGAATACGGCATTCAGGCAATCGACGGCTACCCTTCTTCGATCTATGTGTTGGCGAAATACATGCTCGACCGCGGCCTTTTTTTGCCGCTCAAGGCGATCCTCACCTCCTCGGAGACCCTTATCCCAGAACAAAAAGAGGCCATTGAGGCGGCTTTTCGCTGCCGCGTGTTCGACTATTACGGGATGGCGGAGCGCATTGCCGCGATTCATACCTGCGAGCAGGGTTCCTATCATGTGGTGCCAGAGTACAGCATCGTAGAATTTCTGCGCACCTCCACGTTGAGCGAGCCTTATTATGAGATCGTCGGCACCGCATTGACGAACCGCGCCATGCCTTTGATTCGATACCGCATCGGCGACATTGCCGAGGTGCGGGGCGGCTCCTGTCCCTGCGGCAGACAATATCCGGTCGTCACGGCAATCGTTGGACGCACGGATGATTATGTCGTCACACCTTCGGGCAAACTGGTCGGGCGCCTGGATCATATCTTTAAGGGGGCGCGCAACCTGATTCAGGCGCAGATCTATCAGCCGTCACGGCAGCGTCTGGTACTGCGCGTCGTGCCGGATCACTCCTTCGGCCGCCGCGACGCTGACGCCATTCTCGAAAAACTCAGCCTGCGGCTCGGCGAAGAAATGGAACTGGAAATCGAACAGGTGTCTGCCATTCCCCGCACCGCGCGCGGGAAAATCAAATCCGTCATTTCAGACGTGACCGTTTTTGAAGGGAGAGGTTTATGAATATCAGCATAGTCGGACTCGGCTACGTCGGCTGCGTCTCGGCGGCCTGCCTCGCCGAGATGGGGCATCAGGTCATCGGCGTGGACAACAATGCGGGTAAAGTAAGGCTCATCTCGCAGGGGATTTCGCCCATCGTCGAAGACCGCATCGGCGATCTGATCAAGGAGCAGGTCGGCTGCGGACGTCTGCGTGCTACGACCGATCTGCGCGCAGCCGTTCAGGCTTCGGAGGTGGTATTTGTATGCGTGGGTACGCCATCGGCGGCAGACGGCACCATCGATTTTAGGCAGGTGGAGCGCGCCGCTATGGAAATCGGTGCGGCGCTGAAAGCCAAAAAAGAGTATACCTCCGTGGTGCTGCGCAGCACTGTGCTGCCGGGTATCGCTGAAAACATCGCCGTACCCCTTTTGGAGCAGTTTTCCGGCAAAAAGATCGGCGAGGATTTCGGCTTTGCCCTCAATCCCGAGTTTCTGCGCGAAGGAACGGCGGTGTATGATTTCTATCATCCGCCGAAAACCGTCATCGGCCCTCTGGATGACCGCACCGAAGAGCGATTGAGGCAAATTTATGCCGCCATCGATGCGCCGTTCTTCTGCATCGGCATGTCTGAGGCTTCGATGATCAAATATGCCGACAACGCCTTTCATGCCGTCAAAGTGGCATTTGCCAATGAAATCGGCCGACTATGTAAAAAGTTCAACATCGACGCGCGCGTCGTGATGGACGTGTTTGTAAAGGACACCAAGCTGAATCTGTCGCCGGTCTATCTGCGTCCCGGATTTGCTTTCGGCGGATCCTGTCTGCCCAAAGATCTGCGCGCCATCACCCGTCACGCCCGTCAGGCCGACGTCAAAGTGCCGCTTCTGCAGGCTGCTTTGGAGAGCAACGAAGAGCATATCCGCTTTGCCGCCGAGATGGTCAAAAAGGAGAACAGCCGTCGAGTCGGAATACTGGGCATCAGTTTCAAAGAAGGTACCGACGATCTGCGCGAAAGTCCGGTGGTGGAGCTGGCGCGGCGCCTGCTCGAAGAGGGCTATACGCTGCGCATTTTTGACCGCAACGTTCTGGCAGCAAAACGCAACGGCTCGAACGTCGATACGATCAAACGAAATTTTCCCGATTTGGAGAAATCGTTGGCCGATTCGCTCAACGAGGTGCTCGAAGAATCGGATGTGGTGGTCATCGGCAATCGCAATAAAGAGCATGAAGCTGTGGTAGGAGAATTGAAGAACGGTCACCGGATCGTTGATCTCAGCGGTTTGGAGAACGCCGTTCGCGAAAACTTGGATGAGGTGAATTATGAAGGAATCTGCTGGTAGACTATTGATCATTGTCCAGAATCTGCCGGTGCCGTTCGATCGCCGCGTGTGGCTGGAGGCCGTCACGCTGCGTAATCATGGAATCCGCGTTTCGGTCATTTGTCCCAAGTCGAAAGAGTACCCCAAAAGCTATGAGGTTATCGATAGTGTAGCGATTTATCGCTACCGGATGCCCATCGAGGCCTCGGGTACGATCGGCTATGTTTTTGAATTTGCTTATGCCTGGCTGCGTACGGCTTGGTTGTCGCTCAAAGTTTGGGCAAGAGAGGGGTTCGATGTCATTCAGGCGTGCAACCCTCCCGATACCTATTGGCTGCTGGCGGGATTCTATCGCCTGTTCGGCAAGAAATTTGTGTTCGATCACCACGATCTGGCTCCCGAAATGTTCGACGTCAAATATCGAGGCAAATACAGGCTGCTGAAGCGTATGCTGCTGGCCTTGGAGCGGATGACTTTCAAGACGGCTAAAATCGTATTGTGCACCAACGATTCCTACCGGCGCGTTGCGATCCTTCGCGGCAGGAGGGATCCGGAGGATGTCTATGTGGTGCGCACCGGACCCGATTTGCGGCGCCTGCAGCCTGTCGAACCGGCACCGGAACTCAAGAACGGGCGCCGTTTCCTGGTCTGTTATCTCGGCGAGATGTGTCCGCAGGACGGCGTCGATTTGCTTCTGCAGGCTGTAGATCATTACGTGCGTGAACTCGGGCGCCGCGATACGCAATTTACGCTGATCGGCGGTGGTCCCGCCATGCCGGCAATGAAACGACTCGCCGAAAAAATGGCGTTGGACGAATGGGTGCATTTTACCGGCCGCGTCACGGATCAGGAGCTGTGCCGCATCCTCTCGACGGCCGATGTGTGCGTGGATCCGGATCCCTGGTCGCCGTGGGCCAACAGCTCGACGATGAACAAAATCCTCGAATACATGGCGTTCGGCAAGCCGATCGTGGCGTTCGATTTGGAAGAACATCGCCGCTCTGCCGAACGGGCTGCGGTTTACGTACGGCCGAACGATGTGCGGCGCTTTGCCCAGTCAATCGCAGACCTGCTGGATCAGCCGGAGCTGCGCCGCTTTATGGGCAGATACGGCTATGAGCGCGTACGCAACCGATTGGCCTGGCAGCATACACAGAAAGCCCTGCTGGCCGCTTACTATCGCCTTTTCCCGAACATGATGAGCTCCGAGGCTGCAGAACTGAACGTTCTGGATTGGCTGTTCGAGAAAATTCAGAATGAAGCGATCGAAGAGCTGATCGTTTCACACCAATCCAAGTTGATCTGCGTGCCTGCCGACCACCCCGAAAGCCTTGTGCATACGGCAAAACTCTTGTTGACGGCGGATGTGCACGAAGGCGTCTAATAAGCAAAATGGAGTGAAAAATGAACGGAAAAGTGACGTCGATTTGCGCTTTGCTGCTGCTGTTTGCTGCCTGCAGCCATGTCACGAGTCCCTCAAAGGATGCGGGGTGGCGTCCTTTCGGCAGCGGCTTGCCCGAAACCACCACCGTGAAGGCGTTGACCTCCGACGCCTCGGGTACCGTTTGCCTGGCCGGCACGGTAGACGGCGTCTTTATCCTCGATGCAGGCGGTGTCTGGCGGCCCGCCAATAACGGACTGGAAGCGCGCGACATCTCTTGCTTGGCCGTTCATCCGCACAACAATTCGATCTTTTTTGCCGGAACTTGGGGAAAGGGCGTCTGGCGTTCTGCGGACGGCGGCGCTTCCTGGAAGTATGTGTGGAAGAGCGAGATGAATCCGCTCATCAATCATCTTGCCGTGGCGGCGGACGGGCTCGTGTTGGCTGCCACCGAGCACGGGCTTTATGTCAGCAACGATCAGGGATCGAGCTGGCAGGCCGCTTACGCCTACGGTAAAATCTACACTGCGGCGGTCCATCCCTTGAATCCGCAGTTGATCGTGTTCGGCGCCCGTTGGCGCGGCAGTTTTGCCAGTACCGACCAAGGCCGTACTTGGGTGTCCATCAATGAGGGCGTTTACCGAAATGAACAAGAGATCGCCGCCGGGCAGTCGTTCTATTTCTTTAACGATCATGCCGATCACTGGTTGATGAGTACCGACTATACCGGATTATATGAAACTTTCGACGCCGGAAAAACTTGGCGGTTAAAAGCCGCCGATGCTTTCTCGGAAGCGCTGGTGGAGATTGCCGGTACTTACGACGGCAAGCAGCTTTGGGCAATCACCAAAAGCGGCTCGGTCTATACCTGCCGCGACGGCCGCTCCTGGAGCCTCACCAACACCGGTCTGGGGGACGCTAAAGCCAAGTCACTTTACGTTCTGCCGACGACCAAAAATGCGGCTCTGATCGGCACCGTGGGAAAAGGCGTTTTTCAATGGACGGATTAATCCGATGAAAAGCACAAAGACACAACTCTTGGTCGTTCTGGCAGTCGCCTTTCTTCTCCGCTTGGTCTATATAGCCACTTTAGACGATCTTGTCTTTTGGGAAGACGAATACGACTACCTGGAGCTGGGCAAGTCCTTGGCCGAAGGCCGCGGATTTGTCGATGTGCAGGGCCGACCGACTGCTTTTCGACCGCTCGGCTATCCGCTTCTTCTGGCTGCTTTAAATTTTATCGGCTGCGAACGTCCGTCGGAAATTCGCCTTGTTCATTCGCTCCTCGGCTCCGTCGCAGTCTACTTTGTATTCAAGATCGCCGCTTTGATCATGCCGCCGAGCTTTGCCTTGGCCGCTGCGCTCTATGCTGCCGTCTATCCCTATTTCATTTTTATGACCGGCACCCTTTTCGCCAATCTCTGGTTTTCCGTCACTCTATTGACGGCAGTATACGCCCTGTTTATTGCTATTAAAAAGGGCAGGGTGGGACTCTCTGCTCCGGCCGGTGCGCTGATCGGAGTTTCGACTCTCTCGGTCACCACTGCCGGTATTCTGGCGCCGATAACCCTGCTTTGGCTCTTTTGGACGCAGCAGGAGAATCGACACCGAACGTTCCGACATGCCGCAGTTTTTTTTGCTGCCTTTCTGCTTGTGGTTCTTCCTTGGATGGCGCGCAATGCGCTCGTCCTCGGCGTCCCGACTCTCTCCACAAACGGCGGGCGGAATTTGTGGCTGGGAAACAATCCGGCAGCGACCTACAATACCGGCAGCAATTTGGATCTGCCTCCCGACTTGGAGCAGCGGCTTGCGGGCGCTTCGGAAACAGAAGCGGATAAAATCTATACGCAGGAAGCCAAGATGTTTATAAAGGCGCACCCGCTGCATTTTGTCCGTTTGTCGTTCTTGAAAGGCGCGGCGCTGTGGCGATTCGATCCCTCGCCGACCACTGACGGCTATGATGTGGATCCGCGTATAGGCAAGAGCCTCAGCATCCTGACCTACACGCCGATTCTTTTGCTGGCGCTTTACGGCGTGTTGAAAACCGACCTTGTGCGCCGCAAAGAGTGGCTGCTGTGGCTGCTGTACTTTGCCGCGTTTACCTGCGTGCATGCCGTCTTTATTTCCAAAGTGCGTTTTCGGTTACCGCTCGATCACTTTTTAATGATCATGGCTGCCGGATCCATGCAAAAGCTGATTGCCCGCTTCAAAGCGGCCCGTACCCGCAGAATCGTATGGAAGATGGAATATGATAAAGAACACGCGCTGGTTTAGCCTCGTTTGGCTGCTTTTGACGCTGAGCCTGACCGGCTCGGCAGCGGACGTTCGCCTTTTGGAGACCGCCGCCGACCACCTGACTTTTCAAGCCTTCTTTGACTCTTTGACGGTGCACAGCACGATGCGCGAGGGACGCCGGTTCAGCGAGGTTGTGCTGCCGAACGCCGGTGCAGTGCTCGAACCCGGCATGCCGCGCCTGCCGATGGTCGGTTTCCTCGTCGGTCTGCCGCACAATGCTTCCCCGCGTCTGACGATCCTCAACGAGTCGCTCAAGATCCTGCAGGTCGACGATCTCGAGCGGACGGAGGGCGATGCAGTCTCCTTTACCGGCGACCGCTTTCCTGCTGTTTCTGCCGAATTGGGTCAAGTTGTCCGCCTAAGAGACTATACTGCTGCGATCGTTCGTCTCTATCCGGCGCGGTATTCTTTTGGGCAAAAAACGCTGCAGACGACTCGCTCATTGACCGCACGGATTGATTTTGGAGCGAATGCGGCCGCTTCCGCAATAGAAGAACCGGCGGATGCAGCATTTCGATCAGTTTTGATGAATGCTGAACAATGCCGCGGCTGGAAGGTGCCGCAACGAGCCGACGCAACGCTGCACAAGAGCACCGTTTCCGCCGTGCCTCAGGTGCGGCTCTACGTGGAAAAGGACGGCATCTATGCCGTTACCGGAGAGGATCTGGCGCGACTCGGCGTCGATCTGCTCAAGGTCGATCCGCGCAATCTGGCGCTCACCTGGCGCGGAAAACCAAAGGCCCTGCTCCTCGAAGGCGCGGCAGACGGCCGATTCGATTATCAGGACCGCCTCATCTTTGTCGGCGAACATCTGCGCGGCGACTCGTCCTATTATTCTCCCTTTTCCGACATGAATGTCTATCAGCTCAGCTGGAGCGGTGCGCCGGGATTGCGCTTTGCTCCGGTGGATGCCTCGCCGAGAGGAAGCTGGAAGACCGCCCGCCGCAGCGCTCCTTTTCGATTACACCTCGAAGAGGATCTCATTTACGATCGGCTTGTCGGTTATCCCCGCGCCGAAGACGATCACTGGTTTTGGCGTCGGCTGACCGACGATTCTGAATTCCGCCTTGCGGTGGATCTGCCGAACCTGGTCGCAGACAGCGCGGTCAATCTCAAAATCGCTTTCCACGGCTTGTCCGTTTCGCGGGAGGTCGCCGTCAATCATCATGTTCAACTGTTTCTCGGAGACCGCCTCCTCGGCGAGGCGTGGGGATCGGCCTGCAATCCTTTCTCTTTGACCACGCAGCCGTTCACCGCCTTGTCACCCCTCAACCTTTCCTTCCGTCTGCCGCTGGATATTCCCGGCGTCGGCGCGGATCAGCTCTTTTTGAATTGGATCGAAGCGGTCTATGAAATGAATTTGCGCGCGCAGGACGGCTTTTTGGTTTTCGATGTTGATTGTAGAGATCCGCGCGATTTTTGCCTTACCGGCTTTGATAACGAAAGCGTCTATTTCCTTACCGCCGACGGCCTTCGTCTGACCGGTTTTTCGAGCCGCCGCAGCCGCGACGGCGTTGAATTTCTTCTTTCGCCGACCGTCCTTCTGCCCAAACGGGTCTTTGCCGCCTCTGGAAAAGGCATCCGGGCCGTCGACAGGCTCGAACTCGATCAGCCCTCGGATCTG
>JAPDQV010000028.1:33002-43800 GCA_034505495.1 candidate division KSB1 bacterium
AACCCACAAAACGGCGCCGATTATATTCTCATCACCCACAGCGACTTGGCGGCGCAGGCGCGGCGGCTGGCCGATTATCGTGCCTCGCAAGGGCTGCGCGTTGCCGTCGTCGATGTACAGGATGTCTTTGACGAATTCAGCGGCGGCATCTTTGATCCGCGCGCCATCCGCAGCTTTCTCAAATATGCCTTCGAAAACTGGCGCAGACCGGCTCCCGCCTATGTGCTGCTGCTCGGCGATGCGACGCTATGGATGAACAAAAAAATTGCCTGGAACCACCCGCAGAGCACTTTGATCCCCAGCATGATGGTCTACACCTTTTCGTTCGGGATGACTTCGAGCGACAATTACTTTGCCGCAGTGAGCGGAGACGACGAACTGCCCGACCTGTTCATCGGTCGCCTGCCCGCCAATTCCCCTGAGGAGGCTGCCGCGATGATCGACAAAATCATCGCTTATGAAACCAAACAGACCGCAGAAGAATGGCGAAGGCACATCACCGTAGCTGCCGGAACCGGCGACTTTTTCGGCTATGCCGCCGATTACGTAACCCAGTATCATCTGCCCAAATGGTTGATCGTGCATCGTTTGGATGCCGATTTCACGTCGCCGAATTTTCACACAGCAGAAGATTTGATCGGTTGGATCAACAGCGGCCAAAACATTCTCAATTTTCTCGTCCATGGAGCCGGTGAGCAAATCGACGACGCCAAGCTTTTGGAAAAGGACGATCTGCTGCGCCTGAACAATCGCGATAAATATCCCTTTTGCTCGACTATGTCCTGCTATATCGGGCATTTCGATGACCCGGCACATCAATCCTTGGGGGAGGCTCTGCTCACAGCGCCGGAAAAAGGCATTATGGCGCTGTTCGGTTCTGCCGGCAAGTCGTACCGCTATGCCGATTTCTACTTTAACAACGCCGTTTTTGAGGGCATCTTTCGGCAGCGACGACGCACATTAGGGGAGATAACCACGCTGGCCAAGTATGACCTCATGGCGCAGACGAGAGGGTTTGATGAACCGGTGCGGAACTTTATCCTGTTTGGAGACCCGGCGCTTAGTCTGCGGCTTCCTGAAGAAAAACTTGTACTTACATCTGCCAAATCGGTTCTCTCGGAGGGCGATGCCATGCGCGTGACCGGCAGCGCGCCGAGTCGAGGCACGCTGATGCTATCGGCTGTATCCGGACGCTCGACCATCGCCGAACAGAGCTTTGAGGTCAACGGCACCTTTACGGTCGACCTTTTTCGCTTGACGCCCCAGATTCGCAGCCTGTGGGGTACGGGCGGCGGCGTCGGCTATGTCAAAGCCTTCTTTTCCGACGGCAGCGTCAGCCAGGCAGGCGCACTCTCCTTTGGGGTGTTGAGGCCGCTGCTTCGACGTTTCGGAACGCAGCCCGAGACGCCGGTGGGAGGGCAACCCTTTGCTTTTGTCGCCGAGATCGACGGACGCGTCGCTGCAGAGAGCGGCGGCATCCGCTCCTTGACCGCGCAATGGAAGATCGGCGAGAGCTGGAAGGACGCGCCCATGTCCCTTGCCGGCGACGGCTTGTGGAAAAGCGGCGAGTTTTCCTGGGAAGAAGGCACGGTAGTAGCCTATCGTCTGCAGATGGTTACCGGTATCGGCGAAATCGTGACCGATCCGATTCAGCTGACCATCCGCTACAAGCCTGATCTCTATACGGATACGCCGCTTCGCCGGATATCCGGTGACCGCCCTGAACTATTGGCAAAGATCAAAAACCGCGGTGATTCCGATGCGCGCATTGTGCCGATCACTATCCGCGACGTACGCAACGGCGCTGTATGGACGGACCGCTTTGTCGTCCCATGGGTACGCTCCCGCGCCGACACGCTGGTGCGTATTCCTGTTCCAAACGTCTCCGCAGGCAGCTACGAACTGGAACTCTTGATCGATCCCGAGAATAAGGTGGCGGAGGAAGAAGAAAACAACAATCGCTTTGTGCAAACCCTCTGCCTGGTGACGCCGGAAAACGGCTCCGCCGGTGCTTTCCGCTTTCTGCAGGATCAAGTGGCTCTGATCCTGCCGCCCAATAGCGTCGAACGCCCTTCTTCTTTGGAGCTGAACGCCCTAAGCGATTCCGGACTGCAGCGGACAGCGGAAAACGCCTCATTGTTGCCTCTGAAGCGCCCCGGTGCAAATGCGCCGGCAATTTATCGGTTCATCTTTGCCGATACAACGTTGAAGCCGCTCAAGCCGGTCAAGGCATCGATCGCCTATGACGCGCAAGACTCGGTGCTCGTCGTTTACGGCCTGCAGAGCGTGCGCGTCTATGTCTGGGAATCGGTCTTCGGACTCTGGCGTGCCGTACCGACACAACATCTGCCGGAGCAAGGCCGTTTCGTCGCCGATCTGCCGCCGGGCGCCTGCGTTTTCGCCCTGATGGCCAACAGGGATAAAACTCCGCCTACGATACGTATTGATGTACTGGGACAGAACTTTGCCGACGGCGACATAACACCGCAGCGGCCGCAGTTTGTCGTTTCTCTCAGCGACGAGAGCGGCGTCGACGTCACTCCGGAGCGGCTGCAGATCTCGCTCGACGGCCGACTCCTTTCTCCCGCTGAATATGCGTTGAACTTCGACGCCAAAGAGCCGCGCTTTGCCCATCTCTCTTTCAAAACCGATTTCGACGGCGGCGAGCATGAAATTTTGGTTTCGGCAGGCGACTTTAATGCCAACCGCGCGAGCCGTACGGTTCGCTTCCGCATTGCCGAAGAGTTCGGCGTTCGTTTCGTCGCGAATCATCCTAACCCCTTTCTTGATGAAACCGTTATCGCCTTTTACATCGACGACGTCGCCAATAAGGTCAAGTTGGACATCTATACCGTCTCGGGCAGACACATCCGCGGCTTTGAAATGGTCGACGTCAGCGGCTACCAGGAAGTGGTGTGGGACGGTATGGACAAAGAGGGCGAACCGATTGCCAACGGCGTCTATTATTTAAAGTTCACCGCCGTGCGGGACGATCGCCGCATTGAGCGCATTGAAAAGATGGCCAAGCTGGAGTAGGGGGGAGCATGACCAAACGAACGCTCTTTCTGCTGCTGCTCGTCGGTTTTGCTTCGCCCTTATTCGCCGGCAAATACGCGCTGGACTTTATGCGCATCGGCGTCGGTGCGCGGCCTGCGGCAATGGGCGGCGCTTATGTCGCGTTAACGCGCGATGCCGCTTCCTTTTATTGGAATCCCGCCGGCCTATCCGGAGTTCGCAGCTTTGCCTTGCACGGCGACTATGTGAGCCTTTTTAACGGGCTGTCGCACTATCACACCGCAGGAGGGGCGCTTGCCCTGCGCAGCGACTGGGTCATCGGCTGCGGTTGGGTGCGGCTGGCCGTTGATGATATTCCCCGTTATGCACCTTTGAGCGGCACCCGAGTTGACCGCCTGATCAACGGCGTCGGCCGCTCGGACGGTCAGGCGATCGGCTCCTTCTCCGATGCACAGGATGCTCTGATCATTTCCTTTGCCAAAAAGATTGCTTTCGACTTGGGCGTCGGCCCGTCCGCGCATATGATCATTTTCCCCGTCGAGCTGACGTTCGGCCTCAGCGGCAAATATTTTCGCCATCAGCTGGACGACAAGCAGGGGCTGGGCCAGGGTGCAGACCTCGGCCTTATGGGTCGAACCTTCAGCCGCAATAAAGAAGCCGGTGACCCGATTTCCTGGGCTTCTGCGGCCGTCATGATACGAGATCTGTCTAGGACCGCACTGGTTTGGGACACAGCTTCCAGGCATCAAGATGTCGCCGAACCGGCCGTAATACTCGGTGCTGCCGCATCGCACTATTTCAAAGGCATTCGCACGCGCTTCACCTTCACCTTTGACCAGGAGCTCGAGGAAACACTCACCGGTCATGCGGGGTTTGAGGCCGAGATTGCACGCACCGCGGCAATTCGCTTGGGGCTTTCGGGGCGTTATCCCTGTGCGGGTGCCGGCCTTTGCTTCGGCAGAATTCGTATCGATTATGCCTTTGTCTCGCACGATCTGGGCAACAGCCACCGAGTGAGTCTAAGCATAAGCCGTTAAGCCAAAGTGCAGGTGAGCTGATAAGGCACTGCTCGAATGGAATTGAACTTTTTTTGAAATTATTTTATTTTTCCCCATGAATTGGGAATTCAACCGAATACCGATCGGCTTCGGCTTTACATTCAAACAAAGCCTTGCCTTTGTCTTTTTCATGTTAGCCCCTCTTATTGCGGCGCCGACTGTTCCCCAATATGAAGCTTTCGAAATCACTTTGAGCGGTTCTCCGGTCGCAAACCCTTATCTCTCTTATCGTCTTTGGGCCGAGTTTCGGGGGCCTCAAAACAAGAATTTTTCGCTCGAAGGCTTTTGGGATGGAGGACAAACGTGGAAGATTCGCGTCGCTTTTGAAGAGCCCGGCGAATGGAGCTATCTGACACATTCCGATGACCCCCTGTTGGACGGTCACGGCGGCGTCATTGAATGCATCACCGGCATAAGCAAGGGATTCATTCGCCGCCATGGACGGCACTTTTATTACGCCGACGGTACGCCGTTTTTTCGCATGGGCGATACCTGCTGGCGAATTTTCCGCAGCAAAAATGCACCGTACGAGAGCCGCTTCGTACCCTATATCAACGCCAGAGCCGAGCAGGGCTTTAATTTTGTCCTCGGCGTCATTCATACCGTCGGCGATCCTTCCATCAATGAAGGAGGCAGCTTATGGTTTAATGATACCGATCTCAATCAACTGCAGCCCGGCTATTTCCAATGGGTGGACAAACGCATCGACTATATGCTGCGTTCGGGCATCGTTCCCGGGCTCGTCTTCGTTTGGGCGCAACGTTTTAAAGAATTTTATCAGCCTCCTTATAATCGCGACACCTTTTCCCGATTCCGCCGCTATATTGTGGCGCGTTACGCCGCCTATAACGTCTTTTGGATCCTCGCAGGCGAATATTCAGAGGAAATAGCTCCTGCGGAATACGATTACCATGCACGCGCTATTCGTTTCGGCAATCAAAATCCTGCCGACGGCCTTCTCGACTGCGGCGATCCCTACGGTCATCCACTGTCCATCCATCCGAGCGGCCAGGAAAGCTGTTCCCAGCATATTTCGCTTTTTGATGATTGGCTCGGCTATATCACGCAGCAGATGTACGGTACTCCTGATTTTCTCTATCAACAAATAGCCGCCGACAGCTTTACCAATCTGCCGGTTTGCAACGACGAGTTCGGTTACGAAGGCCCGACAACTCCCGGAGATCCCTATTACTATTTTAATAACCAAAGCGGTGAAGAAACGCGCCGTGATGCGTGGGCTATCCTGTGTGCCGGCGGTTATTTTACTTGGGGGAATATCTATACTTACACCGGCAAAGAACTGATTCTGCGCGTAGACAAGCTTTATTCCGACGGCGCCGAGTACATGCGGCTTTTAGGTGAATATGTGCGGACCTCATTGCCGTTTCACGAAATGACACCCAAGCCTGCCTGTATTCTAAGCGGAGAAGCCTTTTGCCTGGCTAAAGAGGGGGACCGCTATCTGATTTATGTCTCGACTTCTAATGCAGTTACTTTCAAACTGCATGCCGAAACCGGCCGTTACCGCGCGACTTGGTTCGATCCGGAGACCGGCGAAACTGCCGACGGCGGCATGATTTTGGGCAATCAATCCTATCAAGTCGAATCCCCATTCGGGCATGATGCGGTTCTTGATCTCAAATTTTCGGATAATCCCCCGATTGCTGCTCATCTGATCGATTTCCATGCCGCTAATCAGGGTTCCCAGCGGCTTCTCGAATGGCGCTGTCTATCCGATCAGAAGACAGCCGGCTACCTCGTTGAGAGATCAGAGGGAGCGACTCGAACGTTTCGAGCCGTTGCACCCTTTATTCCCGTTGAAGCAGGGATGTCATCAGGAGAGGAGCGACTCTATCGCTGCATCGACTCTGCGGTGGTGCAACCCGGCGTCCTCTGTTACAGACTTTTACGCATAACGTTGGACGGCGAAAAAGAAATCCTGGGCGAAAGCAGCTTACCGATTCAGGGCCCGGCAGAAGTTGAGACTCTGCGGCTTGCGGTAATGCCGAATCCTGCCCGCGGGCCGCTTGTTTTTACCGCTTATCTGCCCAATGCTTGCGAAGGCAATGCGGCGGTTTACGACTTGAGCGGCCGACTGATTCGAGTGCTGCACAGCGGTTCATACAGCTCCGGCTTGTGGCATCACCATTGGGACGGCAGGGATGAATACGGACACCCTCTTGCTGCGGGCGTCTATTTGCTCACTTTTAACACCGGCGGAAAGACGCGCCGCTTAAAGTTTACGTTGTTGCCGTAGCTTTCAGCCGCGGCGAAAAAGATGGTTTCTTAATCGACAATGTTGCTTAGGGTCGGCTCTTTTGTTCCGGTGTCGGCTGCAATGCGGCAGGGGTCGATACAAACTCGCCCAATAGGGCAAAGCCATAGTCAAGCGCACGGCCGCATCCTCCGGCTTCTCGAATGCGCCGCAGCGCCTGATCTCGTTCCGCCTCGGTTCGACAACGGACCAGGATCATCCGCTTTTCACCTTCGTTTTTACCATAGCGCGCTTCCAGCACGCGTTCAAGACCTTCGATTCCGGGGTAGTTGCGGCGGTAGTAGGCCATGGATGGGGGAATTCCGTTCGGTTTCGGCAGGAGTGAAAATTCTTGGGGCTCTACCGGCGGCGGCAGCGCGGCTGAAATCATTTCGGCGGCCTTGAGCAGCGCCTGCTGCATCGTCGAATCCGGCGAGCAGGCAGTCAGCAGGACATAGTATTCGTTCTGCCACAACTTGACGCTCATGGATGAGGTCGCTGCCGCGTTACCCAAATTCAAGGGGAGACCAGAGGCAGCCTGGCGTTCATAAACCCCGAACGCATCGAGCGGTTCGGCAAAGCGATAGAGATCGACCGTAAAACAAAGGGCGGAATCCGGCGGCAAAAAGAATGTCGCAGTGACGGCTTCCACAACATCATAGGCACGGAACAGCTCTGCCGCGCCGTTGATGTACTCGTGCAAATTTTCCGCCGAATAGGTCTCAGCTGGAAGCAAAACACTCCAACGCGCGGCAAGCGACTCCCATATGCCTTCCAGCGCCTGACTGAAGGTCCAAACGCCGCTGATCAGCACTGCTATAAAAATCTTTTTCATTCCTATTCTCGAGTTTTTTGCAGTTTAGAAAATTTGTCTCAAATTAACAAGAAAAGAGTGTGACACCGTTAAACCATGTAAAATTGTGTCTTAGCGAACCGCTTTTCAGGATTTATCCTTTGATTTTTACTCTATAGATTTCTAAATTTATTTTCAAGTTCCTCTTTGCAAATCGAATGGTCGGCGGCGCGGGACCAACGCCGCAGTTTCCCCGAGTGTAAGATATTGCTCATTGAAGGAGTTTTGAATGGAGATTAAACTGGAGAATCTCATCGAGCGGCTAAAGGCCGAGGGTGTCGAAGGTGCGCAGAAGCGGGCGGCAGAGATTATTGCCGAGGCGGAAAAAAAAGCCGCCGAGATTACCGCCGAAGCGGAAAAGCAGGCCAAAGAGATGATTGCCAAGGCCGAGGCCAAAGCCAAACAGTTTCAACAGAATTCCGAAGTTGCCATTCGCCAGGCGGCGCGCGACGGCGAGCTGCTCTTTAAATCGCGCATTATGGCGTTGCTCGATTCAGTGTTCAAGGCTCAGGTGAAGCAGACGCTGGAGCCGAATTTCCTCAAGGAAATGATCCTCAAAGTGGTGGAAAAGTGGTCTGCTCAGGGGCCGGTACAGGTGTTGGTCAGCGAAAAGGACGCTGAAAAACTCGAAGCGCTGCTGCTTTCTGCTCTAAAGGACGAGGCCAAAAAGGGCATCACCATCCAAGTCAGCCGCAACATCAGCGGCGGCTTTCAGATCGGCCAGAAGGACGGCAATGTCTATTATGATTTTACCGATGAAAGTCTGACCGAAGTGATGCGCTCTTTTCTTAATCCGCGTTTGAACGAACTGTTGAGCAAGCAGAATGGATAAATATTATTACCTGGTTGCGCAGCTGCCGATGCTGTGGTTCGACCGCGAGGCGCCGTTGACCACCGCGGCGTTTCTTCAGGAAGCGGAAAAGTGGATGAGCGCCGCGGATTTCGAGCGGCTGCGTCATGCGCGCTTTGACGCTCTCGAGGTGACCTCCCACATGCCTTCCTTGCTCAGACAATATGCGGAACACGAAGCGGCTTTTCGCCGCGATTTGGCGCAGTGGCGGAAGGCGCAAAAGGAAGGATTCGACTATAAACCGGAGACTTTTCCGGTCGCTTTGGTCAAGGAAGGCAATCCGCTGGAAATCGAAAGAAATCTTCTGCATTATCGCTGGAAGCTGATCGAAGAATTGGAATCCCTGCATCATTTCGATCTCGAGTTTTTGATTTTTTATTATTTCAAACTGCAAATATTGGAAAAACTGGCCGAGTTTGACAAGGAAAAAGGACGTCAAGTCTTTCAATCACTAACCAAGGTAGATATATGAATCAAGTGACGGGCAAAATCATCGGCGTCAACGGCAACCTGATCACGGTACTGGTCGACGGCAGGATCACGCAGAACGAGGTGGGTTATGCCGTGACCGGCGATCAGCGGTTGAAGGCCGAGGTGATTCGCATTCAAGGAAACAAGGCGTTTTTGCAGGTGTTCGAAAGCACCAAGGGACTCAAAGTCGGGGATAAGGTCGAATTTACCGGCGAATTGTTGTCGGCCGAGCTTGGGCCGGGGCTGCTGCAGCAGATCTACGACGGTCTGCAGAACCCGCTGCCGAAACTGGCCGAACAGTACGGATTTTTTCTGCCGCGCGGCGTCATCCTTAGTCCACTCGATCGTGAAAAAGTGTGGGACTTTACTCCGACGGCCAAGGTCGGCGATCGGGTACTGGCCGGTTCTTATTTAGGCTGGGTGCCGGAGACGCAGTTCCAGCACTATATCATGGTTCCCTTTGACGTGCAGGGCGAGTGGAAGGTCGTCGAACTGGCCCCCAAAGGCGGGTACCGCGTCGATGATCAAATCGCGGTTATTCAGGATGAGCGCGGCAACCAGCGCAAGTTGACCATGTCCTTTCAGTGGCCGGTCAAACTGCCGATTCAGGCCTATAAAACCCGCCTGATGCCCACTGAGCCGCTGATCACCAAAGTCCGCATCATCGACACGTTTTTCCCGGTCGCCAAAGGCGGCACTTACTGCGTACCCGGACCGTTCGGCGCCGGTAAAACGGTCATTCAGCAGATCACCAGCCGCTACGCCGATGTCGACATTGTCATCATCGCCGCCTGCGGCGAGCGCGCCGGCGAAATCGTCGAAACCATGCGCGAGTTCCCCGAGCTGACCGACCCGCGCACCGGCCGATCGCTTATGGAGCGAACCATCATCATTGCCAATACCTCCTCCATGCCGGTGGCGGCGCGCGAGGCGTCGGTTTACACCGCCACTACGCTGGGCGAATACTACCGCCAAATGGGTCTGCACGTGCTGCTGCTGGCCGACTCGACGTCGCGTTGGGCGCAGGCCATGCGCGAACTCTCCGGCCGCCTGGAAGAGATCCCCGGCGAAGAAGCCTTCCCCGCCTATCTCGAATCGCGCATTGCCGAGTTTTATGAGCGCGCCGGATTGGTTGAGCTGCACGACGGACGCCGCGGCAGCCTCACCATCGGCGGCACGGTCTCGCCTGCGGGCGGCAACTTTGAGGAACCGGTTACGCAGGCGACCCTCAAAGTGGTCGGCGCCTTCCACGGTCTTTCCCGCGACCGCGCCAACGCCCGGCGCTTCCCGTCGATTCATCCCTTGGAGTCGTGGTCGCGCTACCGCGGCGCCGTCAACGAGGCGCAGGTCGAAAAAGCGCGCGACTTTTTGTTCCGCGGCTCCGAGGTGCATCAGATGATGATGGTCGTCGGCGAGGACGGCACGTCGCTCGAGGACTTTGTCATTTATCTGAAATCAGAGTTCCTGGACGCGGTTTATCTGCAGCAGAACGGCTTTGATCCGATCGATGCCGCGACATCCCCGCAGCGGCAGCAGCACGTTTCCAACATCATCGAAATGTTGCTCGACAAGGAGCCGAAATTCGCCTCCAAAGAAGAGGCGCGCGCTTATTTCTACGATCTGCGGCAAAAGTTCATCGATTGGAACTATATGGAATTCGCCTCGGAAGAGTTTGCCGCTCAGGAAAAAGTGATCATCGATATGATAAAAGGATAATTCGATATGAGAAAAGTCTATAAACGGGTCGAAAGCGTTTCGGGAAACGTCATAACCGTCCGCGCAACGGACGTGGCCTACGAGGAACTGGCGGAAATCACGACGCGGCGCGGCAAGTCCCTGGCGCAGGTCATCAAGCTGGAAGAAGACCTGGTCTCGCTGCAGGTGTTTGCGGGCAGCCGCGGCGTCTCGACCGACGATGAGGTTCGCTTCCTGGGCCATCCAATGAACGTCTCGTTCAGCGAAAACATGCTGGGACGCATTTTCAACGGCTCAGGCGTGCCGCGCGACGGCGGTCCGGAGATCACCGAGAGCGTCATCCAGATCGCCGGTCCCTCGGTCAACCCGGCCAAGCGCATCATCCCCAGCCGGATGATCCGCACCAACATCCCGATGATCGACGTCTTTAACTCCTTGGTCGCTTCGCAAAAGCTGCCTATCTTTTCGGTCTCGGGCGAGCCCTATAACGAACTCTTGGCGCGCATCGCACTGCAGGCCGAGGTCGATATGATCATTCTCGGCGGCATCGGTCTGAAATTTGACCAGTACATGTACTTCAAGAATGTGTTGGAAGAAGGCGG